>NZ_BAAAQN010000032.1:0-126888 GCF_039531695.1 Catenulispora yoronensis | reverse complement strand
GGCCGGCGCGGGCTCTCCCGCGCCGGCCGCCGCGGCGTTCCGTCTCCGACTCCCCCGCCGCCGGCGCCGCGCGGACGCCTCCGGCGCGGCGGGCCGCACCCGGCCGCTGGACCTGCTGGGCCTGGCGCCGTTCGCGCTCTACGTCGCCGTGTTCCTCGGCGCGCCGGCCTACGCGGTGATCACCGCCGCGTTCCAGGACGACGCCGGGAACGCGACGCTGTCGAACGTCACCACCGCGCTCAAGGACCCGTACCGGCACGCCTTCACCGTCAGCATCGAGCTGTCGGTGATCAGCGCGCTGCTCGGCGCGGTGTTCGGCTTGGCGCTGGCGGTGGCGGTGTCCGGCGCGCGCCGGGACGGCCTGGTGCACCGTGCGGTCACCACGGCCTCCGGGGTGCTGGCCTACTTCGGCGGCCTGCCGCTGGCGTTCGTGTTCCTGGCCACGCTGGGGCCGCAGGGCCTGGTGACCAAGTGGCTGAACAGCGCCGGCTACAACCTGACGCAGCACGGGTTCGTGCTGTGGAACATGGCCGGCCTGGTGCTGGTGTACCTGTACTTCCAGATCCCGTTGATGCTGCTGGTGATCTTCCCCGCACTGGACGGGCTGCGGCCGCAGTGGGAGGAGGCGGCGCGCAATCTGGGCGCTTCGCGGCTCCAGTACTGGCTGCGGGTCGGGGGCCCGCTGCTGGCGCCGCCGTTCCTGGGCGCGGCGCTGCTGTTGTTCGCGAACGCCTTCGCGGCGTACGCGACGGCGTACGCGCTGAGCACCGGCACGGTGCCGCTGGTGCCGATCCAGATCGGGTCGGTGATGTCCGGCAACGTGCTGGCCGGGCAGCAGAACATCGGCAACGCGCTGGGGCTGTGGATGATCGTGATCGTGAGCGTCGTGGTGGTGGCCTACACGCTGCTCCAGCGGCGGACGGCGAGGTGGCTGCGATGACCGCGGCGACGTCGCGGCTGCCGGTCGGCCGCGCGGTGGTCCTGCTCCTGTTCGCGGGCTACTTCTTCCTGCCGCTGTACGCGGCCGTGGACTTCACCCTCGGCGGTAGCCGCCGGAACATGGGGCACACGCTGTCGGTGTGGACCGGGCTGGTGCACCAGGACGGGTTCGCCGAGAACCTGATGACGTCGCTGAAGATCGCGGCGGTGACGGTGGTGCTGCTGCTGGCGCTGATGGTGCCGACGATGGCGTGGCTGCATCTGCGGCTGCCGCGGATGCGCCGGCTGGTGGAGGGCGTGTGCCTGCTGCCGATGGCGATCCCGGCGGTGGTCATCGCCAACGGCATCCTGGGCGCGTTCAAGTCCTGGCCGGAGGCGATCACCGGGTCGTGGTGGATCCTGGTGCTGGAGTACGTGGTGCTGGCGCTGCCGTTCACCTACCGCTCGCTGGACGCCGGGCTGTCGGCGATCCCGCTGACCACGATGGTGGAGGCGGCCCGCAGCCTGGGCGCGAGCTGGCCGGCGACGCTGTGGCGGGTGGTGGTGCCGAACATCCGCACCGCGATCGCCTCGGCCGGGATCCTCGGCGCGGCGCTGGCCCTCGGCGAGTTCACCATCGCCAATCTGTTGCTGCTCAACACCTTCCCGGTCTGGACCGACCAGGCCGGGCAGCAGGACGGCGAGGTCGCGACCACGGCCGCGATGCTGATCCTGTTCCTGTCCTGGCTGCTGCTGATGCTGGTCTCGCATCTGGGCCGCGGCCGGTCCGCCAAGAAGCCCGAGAAAGCGGGGACCAGCCGGTGAGCGCCGCCCTGTCCAGCCCGTCCGTTCCGGCCGACCCGCCGGGTGCCGCCGGCCAGTCCGCGCCGGGAGCGCCGGGTGCGCCGAACCTGCCGGGCGCACTGTCCGCGTCGTCGGCGCCGTCCGCGCCGTCCGTCGAGCTCGTCGGCCTGAGCCGGTCCTTCGGCGGCGTGGCCGCGCTGGACGGCCTGGACCTGACCGTGGCGCCGGGCACGCTGACCTGCCTGCTGGGCCCGTCCGGCTGCGGCAAGACCACCGCGCTGCGGATCATCGCAGGGCTCGAACACAGCGACCGGGGCGAGGTCCGGGTCGGCGGCCAGGACGTGGCCCGGGTCCCGGCGAACAAGCGGGACATGGGCATGGTGTTCCAGTCCTACAGCCTGTTCCCGAACCTGGACGCGCTGGACAACGTCGCGTTCGGGCTGCGGATGCGCGGCTGGAACGCGGCCCGGCGCCGCACCCGGGCCGGCGAGCTGCTGGAGCTGGTGGGCCTGTCGGCGCACGCGGCGAAGTACACCCACCAGTTGTCCGGCGGCCAGCAGCAGCGGGTCGCGCTGGCCCGGGCACTGGCCATCGAGCCGCGGGTGCTGCTGCTCGACGAGCCGCTGTCCGCGCTGGACGCAGTGGTCCGGGTGCAGCTGCGCGAGGAGATCAGGGCCCTGCAGACCCGGCTGGGCATCACCACGGTGTTCGTCACCCACGACCAGGAGGAGGCGCTCAGCGTCGCCGACCAGGTCGCGGTGATGCGGGCCGGCCGGCTGGAGCAGTGCGCGGCCCCGGCCGAGGTGTACGCGAACCCGGCGACGGCGTTCGTGGCGGGGTTCATCGGCACGATGAACCGCCTGCCCGGGATCCTGGCCGCCGACGGCACCGCCGTCGAGGTGGCGGGGCGCCGGCTGCCGGTGCGGGACGCGATCGGCAGCGAGTCCGGGGCCGGTGGCGAGTCCGCCGGCGGGTCCGGCAGCGGGACCGGGGCCGGGGGCGAGTCCGGTGGCCGGATCGGTGGCCGGATCGGTGACCGGATCGGGGGGTCGCGGCCGTCAGGAGGGGAGGTCGCGGTCCTGATCCGGCCCGAGGCGGTCCGCCTCGAACCGGCCGAGCACGGCGCCGCCACCGTGCGGCTGGCGGGCTTCCGCGGCCCGATCACGCGGATCACCGCGGTGCTGGCAGACGGCACCGAAGTGCTCTCCGACGTGCCCAGCGCGGCGGCGGCCGAGCTGGTGCCGGGCCGGCGCGCCGACGTGGTGCTGGACGACGCGCCGGT
Organism: Catenulispora yoronensis; assembly: GCF_039531695.1. NCBI lineage: Bacteria > Bacillati > Actinomycetota > Actinomycetes > Catenulisporales > Catenulisporaceae > Catenulispora > Catenulispora yoronensis. The sequence continues at coordinate 123,884 of NZ_BAAAQN010000032.1, read as the reverse complement.
GATGGTGGTCGAGCGCTGACCCGCCGAGCCCGCCGAGCCCGCCGGTCCGCTGACCGGCGGGTTCGCCGGTGGGCGCCGTTCCGCGCGCGAGGAGCGGCGCCGTCCTGATCTCCCGTTCCCGAACCGGTGGTCGAACCCTTATAGTGTCCGCGCCGCACTCCACGGCATTTCCGGAAGACCACGTGACCAAGGGGAACAATGGCGCGCTCATCTGCTCACATATCCGTGCGCGGCAAGGCGTTGGCGGGCACCGCACTCGGCATCGCGGCAGCGTCGGTCGGCATCGCCGACCAGGCGCACGCCGCCCCGGCGACGTTCTGCGGGGAGCGGCCGGCCACGGCTCCCGCGGCCCCGACCGCGGCCGGACCGGTAAGCGTCTCCTCGCAGGACTTCCCCGCCGACACCTACAGCCAGCACGTCCCGGACCAGGTGGGATCGCTGGCGGTCGGCGCCTCGCACGCCGTGTGCTTCTCCTACCGGCTGGACGGCGCGTCCGCCGGAAACGGTGTCGGCTTCCGGAACGCCGACGGACAGGGCCGCGCGCAGATCACCCTGCTCACCCCGGCTCCGGGCAACCACGACCTCGTCGTGCAGGGCTTCGACGCCGGCGGCGCCCCGACCGCGCCGGTCGACTACCGGTTCGCCACCGTCCGGAATCCGGTGGGCGCTTCGCCGTCCTCCTCGCCGTGGGGCCTGGCGCTGGCGCCGAACGTCTTCCTGACGGGTCCGAACACGGTCCAGGCCGACTATGAGGTCCGCGGCGTGTCCGAGGTCTACAACCCGTTCTCGTCGACCTACGACTGGGGCGACGGCACTCCGGCCGACACCGTGGACGGCCAGCCCTTGCGCACTCACACCTACTCCGCACCGGGCGTCTACCAGCTGCGGATCACTTTCACCGAGGCGGACTACCAGCACCCGGGCAGCACCCGCAGCGCGAGCGCCGTGGTCCAGGTGCAGGTGCCCAACGTGATGCCGGTGTCGCGGCTGTCCGGCGCCGACCGGTTCGGCACCGGCGTGGCCGTGTCGCAGGCGCTGTGGGCCGACCACGCTGATCCGGCTCCGCTGGCTCCGAAGCGCTATGCGGACAGCGTCGTGCTCGCGCGCTCCGACACCTTCCCGGACGCGCTGGCCGGCGTCCCGCTGGCGGCGTACCGCAACGGTCCGCTGCTGCTGACCGATCCGGCGACCCTCACCGCCGACACCGAGGCCGAGATCAAGCGAGTGCTGCCCCCGAACGCGGGCAAGACCGTGTATCTGCTCGGCGGCGACGCCGCGATCTCCCCCGCGATCAAGGCGCGTCTGGTGCAGGACGGCTACGACGTGGTGCGCTACGCCGGCGCCGACCGGTACGCGACCGCCCTGGCCATCGCCAAGGACGGCCTCGGCTCCCCGGACCACATGATCGTCGCGACCGGCCGCGCGTTCCCCGACGCCCTGTCCGCCGGGCCGTTCGCCGTCAACCACTTCGGTACCGGCGGCACGCCCGCGGCCATCGTCCTGTCCGACGGCGACACCCTGGACCCGGCGACCGCCGACTACGTGGGCCGGCGTCTGAGCGTCGGTTCCGTCACGAACCAGACCGTGTTCTCGGCGGGCCGCCCGGCCGCCTCCGCGGTGCGCGCCCTCGCCGATCAGCGCAAGGTGGCCATCAACTACTCATTGGGCTGCGAAGGCGGAGACCGCTACAGCACCTCCGACTGCATCGCCGCGGAGGGCGGCGCGCCGTTCAACGCGGCGTCCCCGGCCGTCGGCGTCGCGACCGGACTCAGCTTCGCCGACGCCCTCACCGGCGGCGCGTACATGGCCGAGGTCGGCGGTCCGCTGATGTTGGAGGACCCGGGGACCGTCAACGAGAAGCTGGTCGGCTACCTGGCCGGGATCCGGTCGGCGAGCTTCGTGACGCCGGTGACGATCTTCGGCGGGACGCAGGCGGTGCCGCAGAAGGTCATGGACCAGGTCGCGCGGGCGGTCGGCGGGCACGAGGAGTAGCCGGCGAGCAGGTGGACCGGAGTCGGCGGATCCGGCTGAGTCAGCGGGGCCAAGGCGTGATCGCCTTGGCCCCGTACTCCCTCAGCACCAACGACGTCGTCACCGGCCCGAAGCGGGCGACGCCGTCGACGACGGCCTCCAGGCGGCGGGCGTCGGCGGCGTGGACGTCGATCAGGAAGCAGTCCTCACCGGTGAGGCGCAGGACGTCGGTGATCTCGGGGACCTCGCCGAAGTACTCCAGACACGCGGCGATGCGGGCATGCGTCGTGCGGAGGCGGACGACGGCGTGGATGCTCAGGCCGAGCCGTTCCGGGTCGACGACGGCGCGATAGCCGGTGATCACGCCGCTCTGCTCCAGGCGCTTGATCCGCGCCGACACCGCCGGCTGCGAGAGGTTGACCCGACGGCCGATCTCGGTGACGCCCAGGCGGCCGTCGGTCTGCAGAATCGCGAGGATCGCGTGGTCGGTCGCGTCCAATGGATCCGAGGTTCGTCCGGTCATCGACTTTCCATTCATCCGCGGGCGCCTGGAACGCCGATGGTCCCACGCATACTGTCGGCCATGCGTTACGTGATCATTCCCGGGTACGGCGGCTCCGGCCCGGACCATTGGCAGGACAAGTGGCAGCGGGCCTGGGGCGACGGGGCGATCCGCATTCGGCCGGAGTCCTGGGACAAGCCCGACCTCGACGACTGGTGCGCGGCGCTGGACCGCGCGGCCGACACGGTCCGGCAGGCCGGCGAGGACCTGGTCCTGGTCGCCCACAGCCTCGGCTGCCTGGCGACGGCGGCCTGGCTCGGCGAGCCCCGGCCCGGCGTGCGGGGCGCGTTCCTCGTCGCGCCGCCGTCGGTCGCCTCGGCACGGTTCCCCCGCACCGAGGCCGCCAGTTTCGTGCCCGTCGTGCACACCAGGCTGACCACGCCGACGCTTGTCGTCAGCAGCGACGACGACCCGTACTGCGACCCCGAGACGGCTCGCCAGCTGACCGTCATCTGGAACGCCGGCTTAGTGAGCGTCGGCCGCGCCGGCCATATCAACGCCGCGAGCGGACTGGGGATGTGGCCCTTCGGGCAGGCGCTGCTCGCCGCGTTCGTCGCCGGAACCGGACTGGGCACCGACGCCCGCGTCCTCGATTCCTAGGATCGCCAAGAACGCTGTCGCCGCGGGGGTTCTGATCTCGGGCCGCCAGATCACGCACTCCACTCGAAGCGGCGCGTCGCTCACCGCGACCACGGTCACGCCCCTGAGCCGCGGGGCCCACGTCGCCGGCAGCATCGCGACGGCCAGCCCCGGCGCCACCAGCTGCTCGATGTAGTCGGCCGTGGTGACCTCGAAGGGGACCTGCCGCGCCAGTCCCGCCGCCGCGAACGCCTCGTCGCTCTGGGCCCGGCCGGCGGTCCCGGCCGGCAGGTCGACGAAGGGTTCGGCGGCGAGCCGCCGCAGATCCACGGACTCCTCGGCCGCCAGCGGATGGTCCGGGGCGACGACGGCCACCAGCCGCTCCCGCGCGAGTTCGAGCATTGCGACGCCCTGCGGCCGCGCACTCACCGGCAGGCCGAGGAACGCCAAGTCCAGGGTCCCGTCCCGGACCTGCTCGGCCAGATCGTTGCTGGCGCCGACGCGAAGCCCGATCCGCACCTGGGGATACCGCTCGCGGAAGTCGCGCAGCGCGGCGGGGATGTCGACCGCGGTCACGGTCGGGATCAGGCCCACGGCGAGCCGTCCCCGGACCTCGCCGACGGCCGCGGCCACCTCTGCGGCAGCGCGCTCGGCGGCGTCCAGGCATTGCCGGGCCGCCGGAAGGAACGCCGCCCCGGCCGGCGTCAGACTCACCCGGCGGCTGGTGCGCTCGAACAGCCGCGCTCCCAGTTCCCGCTCCAGCCGCGCGATCTGGTGGCTCAGCGCCGACTGCACCACGAGACAGCGCTCGGCGGCCCTGGTGAAGCTGTTCGTCTCGGCGACGGCTATGACGTAGCGCAGTTGCTGGAGCTCCATGGATTAATCGTGAATCACGATCGGTCCGGTGACAAACATGTGTTGGACTCATCAATCGGACCGCGATGCGATGGGGAGGTGATTGAGAATCCGCAACTGACGCAACAAACACGGCCGGCACCTTCGCCCCCGTCTTCGTTGAGGGCCTGGCTCGGCGTGGCCGCCATCACGGCCAGCCTGTTCACTTTCGTCACCACCGAGATGATGCCGGTGGGCCTGCTCACTCCGATGAGTTCCAGCCTGCATGTGGCACTCGGCGTCGCCGGGCTGATGGTGACGCTCTACGGTGTCTCCTCCGGCCTCGGTGTGCCGTTCATCGTCGCCTGGACCCGGCGGGTCAACCGCCGCGTCCTGCTGTCGGCGCTGCTCGCCGTGCTGGCGATTGGCAACCTGATCACCGCCGCCGCTCCGAACTTCGCCCTGGTCATGGCCACCCGCCTGGTCATGGGCTTCGCCAACGGCGCGTTCTGGGCGATCGGCGTCAGCATGGCGATGCGCCTGGTGCCGGACCGGCACGCGAACCGGGCGGCGTCCGTCGCGTTGTCCGGGATCTCGATAGCGACGGTCGTCGGCATCCCGCTGGGCACCTTCCTGGCCGGTGTCAGCAGTTGGCGGACGACGTTCCTGATCTGGGCCGGTCTCAGCGTCCTGGTTTTCGCGGCCGTGACCGCGACCGTCCCGTCACTGCCCTCGGACAGCGCCGTGCCGGTCCGCGAGGTCTTCGCCCTGCCCCGGGACAACATGCGCCAGCGCTTGGTGCTGATCACCGTGGTGCTGTATGTGCTGGGGCATTTCAGCGCCTACACCTTCGTGCGGCCCTTCATGGAGAAGACCGCCCACGCCTCCACAAGCTTCATCACCGGCTTGCTCATCGTCTACGGCGTCGGCGGCGCGATCGGCAACTTCGTGGCCGGATACACCGTCACCAAGAGCTTGAAGGGCAGCTACCTGGTGGCGCGCGCCGGACTGGTTGTGTCGCTGCTGATGCTGCTGGCTCTCGGGCATTCGCGGGTCGGGGTGCTGGCGGCGATGGCGGTGTGCGGCGTGTGTTTCGGCGCCGCGAACCTGTGCCAGATCAATCTGACGCTGGCCGCGGCGCCGGACCAGTTCGAGGCCGCGATGGCTATCAATACCCTGGGATACAACCTGTCGATCGCGCTGGGCGCGTTGTTCGGCGGGGTGTTCGCCGACGCCGCCGGGGTGGCGAGCGCTGTGTGGTTCGGCGCGGCGCTGGCGACGACGTCGGTGCTGGCCACGTTCGTCACGCGCCGGGCTGCTCCGGCGTGACCTCGGCGGGGCTACTCCGGTGTGCCCTCGGCGGGCCGCACGGCCGTCCCCAGGATGTGGGTACCGGTCGGCATCGCGACGCGGCTCTGCGGGAACGTGAAGCTGTCCAGGTCGGTCAGCCCGAACCCGGCGGCGGTGATCGCCGCCGCCGTGTCGCGGCCGGTGTGGCACCCTCCGGCGAGGAGCGGCCAGATCGTCTTGTCCAGGACCTGCTGAACCCGCTGCATCTTCAGCGAATCGGCCTGCACGTGCTCGAAGAAGCGCAGCGTGCCGCCGGGTCGCAGAACCCTGTAGAGCTCGGTGAGCACCGTCGCCTGGTCCGGCACCGAGCACAGCACCAGGCACACCACGGCGGCGTCGAACGAGGCGTCCGGGAACGGCAGCGCCTCGCCGCGGCCGTCGACGACGGTCACCGGGACCGGAGCTGCGGCGGCCGCCTGCGCCGCGTACTCGCGCAAGGTCGGCTCGGGCTCGACGGCGGTCACGTGCTTGACGGCGTCCGGGTAGCGGCCGAAGTTCAGGCCGTTGCCCGCGCCCAGCTCCAGCACCTCGCCGTCCAGGTCGGCCAGCAGCCGGTCGCGGTGCGGGCCCATTCCGGCCTTGTCCATCGCGGGACCGGCCACCTTGGCATAGAACCTGGCGAACACGGGGTGCTTGTTCCGTCCGCTCATCGTCGCCTCCCACCTGGATGCGGATTCGCCCTGACTTCACCCCTTTCTCCGGAAGCGGCGAGGTTATGCGCCCGGGGTGGGAACTCAGACCAGCGCCGACCGCAGCGCGCCGAGCAGCGACGCCAGGCGCGGGGACTCCTCGGCGACCGCGTCCAGGGCGGTGGTGAGGGTCCGGCGGTAGGTCCGCTGCGCCTCGGCGTGGCGGGTGCGTCCTGCATCGGTGATGACGGCGTAGATGCCGCGCTTGTCGTCCGGGCACAGGTCGCGGACGGCGTAGCCGGCGTCGTAGAGCCGGGTGGCCAGGCGGGTCACCGAGCTCTGGTTGAGGCCGACCGCCGTGGCGAGCTCGGACATGCGGAGCTCGCCCTTCTCTGCGGCGGCGAGGTGGCCGAGGGCGCGGTACTCCGACAGGCCCAGGCCGTGGCGGCGGGCCAGCTCGGCGCCGAGGTCGCCCTCGACCCGCGCGTGCAGCGCCACCACGTCGTCCCAGAGCCGCTCGTCCTCGGACATGGCACCCTCATTTCCGGTCGGCCTCGCACGTCCAAGCCGCTAGAAGCTTGTACATGCAACCAACTTACCGGAGTCTGGCTATTGTTCCCGGACCAGGGCCAGGATCTCAGCGGTGCTGCCGGTCTCGCTCAGGCGCGGGAAGATCCGCTCGACGCTGTTCCGGTGCGCTTCGGCGTTGGAGTCGGTGACGGCGTCGGTGGCGACGGTGACGTTGTAGCCGTGCTCGTGCGCGGCCCGCGCGGTGGACTCCACGCCGATGCTGGTGGCGATGCCGGTGAGCACGATCTGCGTCACGCCGCGGCGGCGCAGCTGGAGGTCGAGGTCGGTGCCGTAGAACGCGGACCAGTTGCGCTTGGTCACGAGGACGTCGCCGGGGTGGCCGGCCAGATCGGCGACGACCTGGTCCCAGCCCTCGGGGAAGGCGCGGGCCGGACGCGCCTGCTCGTTGCGGCCGGGCACGGCGTCGGAGCCGTCCGCGGCGAACGTCACCCGGACCAGCACGACCGGCAGGTCCCGGGCCCGGAACGCCTCGGCGAGCGCGACGCTGTTCTTGACGACGTCGGTGCTGGGGACGGGCTCGCCGGGGAGGCCGGCGATGCCGTTCTGGAGGTCGATGACGACCAGCGCGGTCTTCGGGTCGATGGTGGTGACGGGCATGGTGGTGCTTCTCCTTGTGACGTGTTGTGCGTTGTACGTTGTGCGTTGTGGGGACGGGGGTCTATTCGGTTTCGCGGCCGATGCGGGACAGCGAGCGGTCCAGGAGCGTGACGACGAGGAACAGCACGGCGACCACGACCAGCAGGGAGGCCAGCTGGTGCAGGCCGCCGGTGGTGGCGCCGTCGCGGTAGAAGGCGGCGTTGGCGGCGGAGGCGAGCAGCGCGCCGAGATACATGAACGTGCGGAGCAGCCCGGCCGAGGAGCCCATACGCTCCGGATCGGCCTGCGCGTACAGGGCGTTCTGGTTGGCCAGGCCGATGAGGCCCTGCGGGATGCCGATCACCGCGCCGATCAGGACGATGGCCCAGATCGCGCTGCCCGAGCCCAGCGTCAGCAACAGCGCGCAGCCCATGATCTGCGCCACCGAGCCGACCAGCAGCTTCGCGCGGACCCGGGCGTTGCGCCCGGTGACGGCGGTGACGACGATCGCGGTGGCGGACATCGGCAGCAGGACCACGCCGGCACCGGAGGCGGACAGCGACCGTCCCTCCTCCAGCCATTGGGTGAAGCCGTAGAGGAATGAGTACGAGGTCGTATACGTGAGGACCTGGCGCGCGTAGGTGGCCAGCAGCGGTGTGTTGCCGCTAAGAACGCGCAGATCTATGAACGGCTGCGCGGTGCCGAGTTCGCGCCAGGTGAAGGCCCCAGCGGCGATCAGCGCCAGGGCGACGAGGTACAGGTGGTCGACGCCGGGGTTCATCACGAACAGCAGGAACGCGGTGAGCATCGCGGCGAACAACAGGATCCCGACGACGTCGATGCGCTGAGCGTCGGTCAGCCCCTTCCGGCGCGGGAGCCGAAGCGTACCGAGCACCAGGCAGGCCGCCGAGAGCGGGAGATTGATCGCGAAGATCAGATGCCAACCGCCGGCCGCGATCAGCAACCCGCCGAGCGTCGGCCCGATGACCGCGATCACCTGGTTCGAGATCGACAGCGCGGCAAGGATCCCGCTGGGACTCTTCATCCCGGTACGGTCCGCCTCCGAACGCAGCAACCACATCGACGCCGGATACGCCGCCGAAGTCCCGAACCCGAGCAGCACCCGCGACACGATGAGCACCCCGAGCGTCGGCGCCCACACCCCCAACGCCCCAGCCACACCCACCAACGCGGTCCCACCCAAATAAAGCGGCCGCGGCCCGAACGCATCCACCAACCGCCCGATCACCGGCTGCCCAACAGCAGTCGCGAGATAAAGACCGGACACCAACCACGCAGTCTGCGACGGCGCCGCCCCGAACGCCCGCCCGATCGGTATCAGCGCGACGGCCAACATCGACGAGTTCACCGGGTTCAGGATCGAACCCAGGATCATCGGCACGATGAGCCGCCGGTCGAAGCCCGCGGGCGGCGAGGAGGAGACGGAGTCGGAGTCGGCAGAGGCACGCGGCGCCCGGCCACGGACGCGCTCGACGAGAGTGGTCATGAGCGGTTCTCAGGGGTTGATGACGCTATCGGGATCGGTGTGAGCCGCGACATGACTCGCCTACTCGGCACAGAGCTGACGCAGAGTCGCGCCCGGGAACTCGTCGCAGCCTGAGGCGCGAAGAACTGTCCGGTCGGGTAGGAGCAGGTGCGGTGTCGCGCCCGGGAACTTGTCACAGGCTGGGCCGCGAAAAACAGTCCAGTCGCGCAGTCGCCGGTGCGGAACCGTTGTCCTGGTCGGCGGGAGGTTTTCGTTCCCCGCGTTGTTCCGCTATCCGCGCCGAGCCTCACGCGTCCGCCACCTCTCCCAGTAGGCGCATCGCGATTGTGACCGCCTCGATCTCCTCCGGTGTGCCGTGCTCGGCGAGGGCTCGGGCCAGCCACTGTTGGCGGGCCTGGCGTTCGCCTTGGGCGCGGTCGCGGCCGGCGGGGGTGAGGGTGAGGGTCTGGCGGCGGCGGTCCGCGGGGTCGGGGTGGCGGGCGATGAGGCCGGCGGCCTCCAGGGCCGCGACTGTCTTGACCATTGCCTGGTGGGTGACTTGTTCGGCGGCGGCCAGTTCGCCGACCGAGGTGGCGTCGACCTTGCCCATCCGGACCAGTACCGAGGTCTGGGCCGGGGTCAGGCCGGAGTCGCCGGGGAGGGCCTGGAGCTTGCGGCGCAGGCGTCCGAAGATCACGAAGGTCTCCACGGCCGCCCGCATCGCGTGGTCGGGGATGTCGGGGGCGTCCGGGGAGTTCACGTGCTCCACGATAACTCTTCAGTTCGGACTGTGCAATTATGGTTGCGCAGTTTGGGTTGCTCAGCCCGGACTGAAGGATTCCCGCCGTTCGGAGCAGCGGATTGGGCCCGCGCCCGGCGGACCCGGCCAAATACAGGGCGTGGCCGAGAAGAACGAAGACCGGAAGGGCGGACCCGGGCACACCGTGGTCCTGGCCGTCCTGCTCGTGTTCCCGATCCTGAAGGTGGCGTGGACCGTCGGCGGCGGGGACGCGGCGTGGGGCGTGCTGGTGGCCCTGCAACCGGCGAACTGGCTGGACGTCCTCATGGGCATGATCCGCGGCAGCGCGGTCCTGGCCTTCGTGCTGGCGGTGGTGGTGTCGCGGATGTCGTTCGTCTTCATGGCCGCGCGGGGCTCGCTGCACCACGAATCCAGCCGCGCGCAGGCGCTGAGCACGCTGATGTCCCTGGTCGCGCCGACGGCCTTCGGCCTGCTGATGACCGTGTTCTTCGACTGGCGCTGGGGCGTGCTCACCGCCGTGGTCGGCTGGCTGCTGCGTCAGGGCGTGGTGCTGGAGTACCGCACCGGGCATCGCGGCGGGCGCGAGCGCGCCGCCGGGCTGGCGCCGTGGCAGCACCGCGCGATCTCCGCCGAGCGGATCGTCGTGACGGTGCTGTCGGTGCTGGTGCTGCCGGTCGCGGCGCCCGCCGTGGCGCTGGACGGCGAGTCGTGGGCGACGCTGGTGCGCTGCGAGGTCCAGATCGGGACGTCGCAGCAGGCGAACACGCTGATCGAGCTGACCCGGATGGGCAACGGGATCGTGGGCTGGGACCTGGACCGGAACGAGGTCGCCAACGCCGCCGGGTGCGAGAAGCTCGACGGGCTCGTGGTCCGCGAGCCGTGGTGGCGCCGCTGACGGCGGGCTACTGCGGACAGGCCGCGCCGGACCCCGCGTCAAACCAGGGCCCGGCGCACAACACCCGTCAGACGCTCAACCGCTACGAACCAGGCCGGAACACCGGCAGCCCCGGACCGTCCATCAGCTTCTTCGGCTTCCACGACCCGTCGACCGAGATCGCGTAGACACCGGACTCCGACGAGTAGACAACCGTCTTCCCGTCCGGCGACAGCGCCGGAGTGGCGGCGCCGGTCTTCAGGTCGGGCGTCAGATCCTTCGCCTTCGGCAGGCTCCCGCTCCCGCCGTCGGACGCGCGCAGCGAGACGAGGAAGACGTGCTGGCTGCCGCCCACCTCGCGCAGAAACACCACCTCCGGGTCCGGGTCAGTGGTCGCCGACCCGCCGACCATCACCAAGTCGGGCTGCTCGCCGTGCTGGAACGCCAGGTCCCCCTGCTGCCGCAGGTAGTCGTCACGCACGTAGATGTCGAAGTCCTTGCCGTTGTCGTGCTGGTAGACCGAGCTGCCGAACTGCCCGGCCGCCGAAGGCCACATGTTCCCGTCCTTCGGCGGCGGCACCGCGCCGTCCTCGGCGTAGGCGCCGAGGGAGAGCAGCTGCGGCTTGCCGTTCTTCGCGGTGGCCGGGACGGTCCACAACGTGTCGTTGCCGGCCGTGGAGTAGAAGATCAGGTTGTTCTTCGCGCCCACCCCGCTCTGCGGGTCCGCCTTCGCGACCTGCCAGGTCGGGTGCGCCCACTTGTCTTCCGTGGTGTTCTTCGCGACCTCGGTCTTCCCGCTGCCGTCCGCGTTGGCGACCCAGAGGTTGCTCTTGTCGTCGATGAAGGCGACCTTCTTGCCGTCCGGCGACCAGGTGTGGTCGTAGACGGGCATGCCGAAGTCGACGGCCTTGCCGTTGATCAGGATTTTGGTGTCATCAGCACCGGAGAGAGTCAGTCCCGGGATGCTGTCCCCGCTCGCCGCTCCGCCCTTGGACGACGCACTGGCCGAAGCCTTCGCGTCCGACGGCTTCGCACCGCCCGACGAGGACGCCGCGCTCTCCGGCACGGATCCGTCCCCGGTCCCCGCCCCCGCCGACTCCCCGGCCGCCGTGCTCGACTTCCCCGCGCCGAGCGGACCGGCCCCGCCGGCCTGGCTCGCGCAACCGCCCACCGCCAGCGGCGTCACCAGCGCCGTGGCACATATCGCAGCTCTGGCCCACTGCTTCTTACCCCGTCCGGCCATGGCCGTCCTTCCCCCTGCTCCCGATTGGTTGTCCTTATCCTCCGCGGCGCAGTGCGCCAGGAAGATCCCCCCGATGGCCCCGAACGTTATCAACCTCGTGCGACGTTCGGTCCCGAAGATCCGGAAGCCGGACCGGAGCGGGGTGGGAGCAGGACAGAGGGAGGGTCAGAAGGCCGGGCGGAAGGCCGGGAACCCGGGAGTGTTCGTGATCTGCTTCGCGGTGCCGGAACCGTCGGCGGAGACCGTGAAGACCCCGGCCGGCGTGGAGTAGGCGACGGTCTTGCCGTCCGCGGACACCGCCGGCATGGTGCAGTCGGCCGTGGCGTTCGGGGTCAGGTCCTTCGGCGTCGACGCCTGGCCGCCGGTCGCGGTCTCCAGGGAGCTGACGAACACGTGCTGGTGGCCCCGCACCGTGCGCACGAACACCACCTCGGGCTTCGGGTCGTCCGAGGAGGAGCCGCCGACCAGCGTGTAGGCCGGCTGCGCGGCGTCCTTGATCGACAGACCGCCCTGCTGCCGCAGGTAGTCGTCGCGGATGAACAGGTCCGAGGAGGACCCGTTGTCGTGCTCGTATACGGCGGCGCCGAACCGCCCGGCGCCGGCCGGCCACTGGTTGCCGGTCATCGGCGGCGGGTTCTCGCCCTCGCCGGAGAAGCTGCCGAGGCCGAGCTGCTGCGGCTTGCCGTCGTGCGCGGTGGCCACCACCTGCCACAGCGTCGTGCCGCCGGCGGTCGAGGCGAAGAACAGGTTGTCGCGCGCCGGCCGGTACTGGTCGGCGGGGGTGGCCTGCCAGGTCGGGTGCGACCACCGCTGGCCGCCGGGGTTCTTGGCGACCTCGGTGCGGCCGCTGCCGTCGGCGTTCGCCACCACCAGATTGCCGCCGCCGTCGATGAAGGCGACGTGCTTGCCGTCCGGCGAGAACGCCGGGTCGTGCACCTCGGTGCCGAAGTCGACGGCCTTGCCGTTCATCAGGACCTTGGCGGAGCCGTCGGCGACGACCACGCCGGTGCCGCCGGTCGCGTTGAGGGCGGCGGGGGCGGCCGCGGAGGAGGGCGCGGACGAGGCGGAGGCAGTGGCGGTCGCAGTTGCGGTCGCCGTGGCCGAGGCCGAGGCGGTGGTCGTCGCGGCGCTGCTCGGCGCACCACCGGTGCCGGTCGTCGCAGAACTCGAAGGCCCGGCCTGCGCCCCGGCGGTCGAGCCCGAGGCCGAACCCGCCTGGCTCGCGCATCCGCTCACCGCCAGCGGAGCCGCCAGCGCCGCCGCGCACATCGCCGCGCGTGCCCAGTTCTTCCGTATCTGCCCAGCCATGAGCGAACCCTCCGATTGATCACGTTTTCAAGCTCTCACCCTGAATGACGCGCCAACTCGAAGGGGGTTCCACCCCGTGATCCAACCGTTATCAACGCCGTGCGACCATCGGTTTCATGGACCACGACGAGCTGCAAGCACTCGGCCTGCCCTCCCTGAACGACCCCCGGCTGCGACATCTCCGCCAGTTCTTCCTCACCGTGGTCACCGGCGGCTGCGCGGTCATGATCCCCTGGATCGCCTACCTGGCGGTGGACCTGCCCGACCACCATCCGGCCAAGGCCTGGGCGGCGGCCTGGGTCGGCTTCGACCTGCTGCTGGTGGCCGGGCTGCTGGTCACCACCTGGGCGGCGTGGCGGCGGCGGCAGGTCGTGGTGGTCGCGTGCATCTTCACCGGCACGCTGCTGCTGTGCGACGCCTGGTTCGACATCGTCCTGGACTGGGGCACGCCGGACGAGGCCGCCTCGGTGCTGTCGGCCGTGGCGGCGGAGATACCGCTGGCGCTGTTCCTGTTCCACTCGGCGTGGCGCATCCTGCGCCACACCATCAGGTCAGCGTTCTTCCTCGTCGGGCATCCCGGACCCGTCCCGGCTTTCCACAAGATCTCCATCGGCGCGCTGAACGAGGCGCTGCAGGCCGTCCACGCCGCTCGCGAACATGCCCGATCCGATCATGTCGAGTAGCGTGACGGCGTCGTGGTCCGGCGTGCCGGGCACGGTGTAGTACACGACCATCCGCTGGCCGCCGGTGTTCGACAGCTCCATCGCCTCGTAGTCCAGGGTCATCGCGCCCACGTCCGGGTGCTGGAAGGCCTTCGTGCCCTGACCCACGTTGCACAGGTCGTAGCGCTCCCACAGGTGCGCGAACTCCTTGCTCTTGACCACCAGCTCGCCGATCAGGCGTACCAGCTCCGGGTCGTCCGGGTCGGCGCCGGCCCGGGCCCGCAGGAACGCCACCGACTTCGGGACCAGCTTGTCCCACTCCGGGTAGAGGTCCCTGGCGGCCGGGTGCAGGAAGACGTAGCGGGAGATGTTCCGCTGCTTGGCCGGCCAGTCCAGGAGCCCCGGGAACAGCGCCAGGCCCGCGGGGTTGGCGGCCAGCACGTCGTTGGTGCGGCTGACCACGTAGCCCGGGTTCGGGCGCAGCGCTTCCAGCATCACCAGCGGGCCCTCGCGCACCTCGCGAGTGCGGCTGCGGCGATCGTGCTGCCGGACCGGGCTGGCGGCGCCGTCGGTGATGTCGCGCAGGTACTGGTGCTCGTCCCGGTTCAGGCGCAGGATGCGGGCCAGCGAGTCCAGCACCGCCGGGCTCGGGTTGGTCTCCTTGCCGCGCTCCAGGCGGGTGTAGTAGTCGACGCTCACGCCGGCCAGGATCGCAACCTCCTCCCGGCGCAGTCCGGGGGTTCGGCGGATGCCGACACCGCCCGGCAGGCCGACGTCCTCGGGGCGGAGCCGCGCCCGCCGCGCCTTCAGGAAGATCCCCAACTCGCTGCCGTTCGTCATACTGCCAGCGTAAAGGCCCTGCGCCGATTGTGAGGGGGTGCATCGCACCCCGGTACAGCGCTCCCCGGCTCGCCACGGTCTGTATAGCCGTCGCGAGCAGGACGAGAGTTACCTGCATGACAGCTTCCACCGCCGCGATCCGGCCGCGGGCCACGAGCTCCGCCGGGACCGCATCCGCCACTGGAACGGGCGCGGCTTCGGCCGGCGCTCCCGCCGCTCCCGCCGCCGTCGCTCCCGCCGCCCCCGTGGTTCCCGTCGCTCCCGCCGCCCCCGCCGCCCCCGCCACCGTCGCCGGAGCCAAGCGCGTGCTGGCGGCCTCTGTCTTCGGCTTCTTCCTGGTCGGGCTCGACGCCATGGTGGTCAACGTGGCGCTGCCGGCGATCAACCGCAGCCTGGCCGGCGGGCTGTCCGGCGCGCAGTGGGTGATCGACGGATACACGCTGGCGTTCGCCGCCCTGATGCTGTCGGCCGGGGCGCTGGCCGACCGGATCGGCGCCAAGGCCGCCTACGGCCTGGGACTCGTCGGGTTCACGCTGGCCTCGATGGCCTGCGGCCTGGCGCCGTCGCTGGCGCTGCTGGTCGGGGCCCGGCTGGTGCAGGGCGCGGCGGCCTCGGTGATGCTGCCAGCCTCGCTGGCCCTGGTCCGGCAGGCGTTCCCGGACCCGGTGGCGCGGAACAAGGCGATCGCGCTGTGGACGGCGGCCGGATCGGCGGCCGCGGCGGCCGGCCCGGTGGCCGGCGGGCTGATCACGGCGGCGGCGAACTGGCGCTGGATCTTCTTCCTGAACCTGCCGGCCGGGGTGCTGGCGCTGGCGCTGCTGGCCGGGACGGCCAAGACGGCGCGGGCTTCGCGGTCCGGTGCCGGGGCGGGCGCGGGCGCCGGGGTGGGCGCGGGGGCCCACTTCGACGTGGCCGGACTGCTGTCCTCGGTGGTGGCGCTGGCCGGGCTGACCTACGGCTTCATCGAGGGCGGCTCCCAGGGCTTCGGCTCCGCGTCGGTGCTGGCCGCGTTCGGCGCGGCGGCGGTCGCTGCCGTGGTGTTCGCGGTGGCCGAGAAGCGGCAGACCCGGCCGATGGTGCCGCTGGCCCTGTTCCGCTCTCCGGCGATGTCGCTGGCGGCGGTGGCCGGCTTCGCGGTGAACGCGGCCTTCTACGGCGTCATCTTCGTCATGAGCCTGTACTTCCAGCAGGTGGAGCACAAGTCGCCGACCGTCACCGGCCTGCTGTTCGCGCCGATCACCGCGGTGGTGACGGTGGTGAACCTGACGGTCGCGGCCCGGATGGTGGCCCGGATCGGCGCCCGGGTGTCGATGACCATCGGCCTGGTCGGCACCGGCGCGGCGATGCTGGTGCTGCTGGCGGTCCGGCCGGGGCTGCCGGCCTGGGCGCTGGTGCTGCTGCTGGTGCCGGTGTCCTTCGCCGGGGCGTTCGTGGTCCCGGCGCTGACCATCCTGGTGATGAGCAGCGTCCCGGCCGACCGGGCCGGCACCGCGGCCGGGATCGTCAACACCTCCCGGCAGGTCGGCGGGGCCCTGTCGGTGGCGGTGATCGGCGCCCTGGTGGCGGGCCGCGACTTCGCCGCCGGGATGCACGCGGGGCTGATCGGCCTGGCGGTGCTGCTGGTGGTGACGGCTCTCACAGTCCACTTCGTCGCCCCCGGGAAGAAGCAGGCTGCCTGAGCCGGTTGTACCGGGCGCGGCCGGCGCACCATCACTGCGCCGGGCGTGATCTCACAATCCGAAGCGCCGCGACCCGAGACCCGGGTCGCGGCGCTTCGTCGTGGACCGGTACGGTGGCGCGGGGATCGGGGGGTCTCAGGGATCTCATGGGGTTCGAGGTCCCAGGAGCACATCACACGGGGAGGATTCAGCATGCGTAAATGGGTGGCGAAAGCCGTGACCGTGGCGCTGGCGGCCGGCACGCTCCAGGGCGTCGCGGTGGCGGACCCGGCCTGGGCCTGCGGGTGCGGGGCGTACATACCGGGCGCGAACGGGACGGCCAACGTCGCCCAGGAGCAGGCGCTGCTGCGCTTCGACGGGACGACGGAGGACGTCGTGATGCGCTTCGCGGTGCACAGCGACGCCACCGACGCCGCATGGGTGATGCCCGTGCCGGGGCCGGCGAAGGCGACGCTCGCCTCCCAGGACCTGTTCGACGACCTGTCCGACGCCGAACTGCCCCGCACCGAGATCCGCCACCACCTGTGGCCGCACCTGGACCTGTCCGGCTCCGACGACGGCGGGGGCAGCGGCGCCGCCCCGGGCGGGGCCGCCGGCTCGGTGCTCGTCCTCGGCGACCAGCGCATCGGCGACTTCGAGGTCGCCAACCTGGCCGCCTCCGACCCGTCCGCGCTCACCGGCTGGCTGGCCGAGCACGGCTTCACGCTCAAGCCCAACACCGCCGACCGCCTCGCCGCCTACACGTCCCAGGGCTGGCAGTTCGTCGCGATCCGCCTGGCCTCCGGCTCCACGGCCAACCTGAACGGCACCCTGGACCCGATCCGCATCACCTTCGCCACCACCGACCCGGTCTACCCGATGCGCCTGTCCGCCGGCGCCACGACCCCGCAGCGCGTCGAAGTGGCGATGCTGGCGCCGCACCGCATGGACGCCGCCAAGGCCCCGATCGCCACCCTGCCCTCGACCTCGTCCTTCGGCGACTGGCTCGACCCCTCCCACACCGGCAAGGCCCTGGCCGGCCTGGCCGCCGGAAAGATGTTCCTCACCGTCTTCGACAACTACTTCGGCAAACCCGCGCAGATAACCCAGGACTACCAGTTCGCCCAGGCCAAATCGGACTGGATCCAACACCCGGTGGAATACCGCGATGAACTCCTGACGATCATCGGCATCCCGGTCTACCTGCTCATCCTCCTCGCGGTCGCGATCCTCATCCTCTGGACGATGTGGTGGCTGCGCCCGCGCGTAAGGAGCGTCCGTGGCCCGGCCGAGCCTGCTCGTTGACGTCGACGGCCCGCTGAACCCGTACGCGGCGAAGGCGACCCGGCGCCCGCGGGGGTACACGACGCATCGGTGGATGGTGCCGAGCTGGGTGGCGGCCGAGAGCCGGCGACTGGCCATGCTCGGCGAGTTGCCGCGACGCCTCAAGCCTCTGCGGGTCTGGCTCAACCCCGACCACGGGCCGGCGCTGACGGCGCTCCCGTTCGAGCTGGTGTGGGCGACGTCGTGGGAGCACGAGGCGAACGACTACGTCGGACCGGTGCTGGGACTGCCGCCTCTACCGGTGATCGAGTGGGCCAAGGACAGCGAAGCCCGGACCTCCACCGGCGGACTCTTTTGGAAGACACCGCAGATAGTGGCCTGGGCCCGCGGCCGCCCCTTCGCCTGGGTCGACGACCAGATCACCGCGACCGACATCGCTTGGGTCCGGTCCCATCACTCCGGACCGGCGCTGCTGCACTGGGTCGATCCCCGTATCGGCTTGACCGACGACGACTTCGCCACGCTGGCGGCCTGGCCAGAGCTCTGATACTTGCGGCCCCCCGCCGACCTCACCGCGCGTACTCGGTAGCCCGCGACTCCCGCACCACCGTGATCCGGATCTGGCCCGGGTAGGTCAGCTCCTCCTCCACCTGCTTCGCGATGTCGCGCGCGATGACCTGGGCCTGGATGTCGTCCACGGCGTCGGGGACCACCATCACCCGGATCTCGCGGCCGGCCTGCATCGCGAAGACCTTCTCCACGCCCTCGTGGTCGGCGGCGATCTGCTCCAGGCGCTCCAGGCGCTTCACGTAGGCCTCCAGCGACTCGCGCCGGGCGCCGGGGCGGCCGCCGCTGATCGCGTCGGCGGCCTGGGTCAGGACCGCCTCGACCGTGCGGACCTCGACCTCGTTGTGGTGTGCCTCGATCGCGTGGACCACGTCGTCGTGCTCGCCGTACTTGCGGGCGATCTCGGCGCCGATCAGGGCGTGGCTGCCCTCGACCTCGTGGGTCAGGGCCTTGCCGATGTCGTGCAGGACGGTGCAGCGCTTGAGGAGCACCGGGTCCAGGCGCAGTTCGCTGGCCATGATGCTGGCCAGGTGCGCGGACTCCACCAGGTGCTTGAGGACGTTCTGCCCGTAGGAGGTGCGGTAGCGGAGCTTGCCCAGCAGGGCGATGAGCTCGGGGTGCATGTCGGTGATGCCGAGCTCCATCAGCGCGTCCTCGCCGGAGCGCACGCACATCTGCTCCACCTTGGCCTTGGAGCGCTCGTAGATCTCCTCGATGCGGTGCGGGTGGATCCGGCCGTCGAGGACCAGCTCCTCCAGCGTCAGGCGGCCGACCTCGCGGCGGACCGGGTCGAAGCAGGAGAGCAGCACCGCCTCCGGGGAGTCGTCGATGATCAGGTTGACGCCGGTGATCGACTCGTAGGCGCGGATGTTGCGGCCCTCGCGGCCGATGATGCGGCCCTTCATGTCGTCGCTGGGCAGGTGCAGGACGCTGACCACGGACTCCGCCGTCTGCTCGCTGGCCACCCGCTGGATCGCCAGGGCCACGGTCTTGCGCGCCCGCTTGTCGCCCTCGTCGCGGGCCTCCTGCTCGATCTGCCGGATCAGCACCGCGGCCTCGCGCTTGGCCTGGTTCTCGATCGACTTCACCAGCTCGGTCTTGGCCTCCGCCGAGGACAGCGCCGCCGCCCGCTCCAGCACCGCGCGCCGCTCGTCCTCCAGCGTCGCCAGCTCGGCCTTCTTCCGCTCCAGTTCGACGTCGGTGGCCGCGAGCTCGCGCTCCTTCTCGGCGGTGCGGCGCAGGTCGGCGTCCAGCCGCTCCTCGCGCTCGGCCTGGCGGGCCTCGCGCCGCTCCAGGTCCAGCCGCAGCTCGCGGATCTCGTCCTTGAGCACCCGGGTCTCGGCCTCGGCCTCGTCGCGGATCCGCCGCGCCCGGTCCATCTCGACGGCGGCGGCCGAGGCCGCCTGCTCGCGGATCCGCACCGCCTGCACGTCGGCCTGCTTGCGCGCCTCGGCCGCCTCGCGGTGCACGGCGCCCAGGTCGCGCTGGGCGGCGACGACCGCGGCGGCGTGCTCGCTCTCCCGGGCCTGGGCCCGCTGCGCGAGCTCGGCGAGCTGCTTGTCGAAGTCCTCGTACGCGCTTTTCTTCAGGTTGTTGATCCGGCGGGACCCCCCGACGTTCAACCCCACGAGCAGGCCGACGCACGCCGCGACCACCGCTGCGATCGCGATCAATAGGCCGACCATTTAGTTCGCTCCCAGCGCGCTTGAGTGATCCTTCGATGATCCCTCACTGAGTGCGAGGTTAGGGCGAGGTAACAATACGGTCAAGGAGGAGTGTGGTCGACAACCGTTGGTGTCGCCGCGAAAATTCGATGAAAGCACTGGAAGGAGTGGCAACGGCGCCGGAAACGAATCCGGTCGGTCCGGGTCTCGAATCCGCCCTCGATCGGGCCGTGGCGGGGCCGCCCGCCGACTCGCTCGCCGAGTCAGACATCGAATCAGCCTGGACGTGGACGCCGGACGCCGCCGCGCGTCAGTCGAAGTCGGGCGGCTCGACGTCCAGGTCCTGACCCTCCTCGGCCAGCGCCTCCTTCACCGCGCGGAACGCCACCGCCGACGAATAGCCCTTGCGCGCCAGCATCCCGACCAGCCTTCGCGTCCGAACCTGCGGGTCCAGCCCTCGAGTGGCCCGCAAGCGGGCATCGACCAGGCGGCGAGCGGTCGCGGCCTCCTGGTCCTCGTCCAGCGTGGACAGCGCCTCGGCCGCGGTGTCGTCGTCGACGCCCCGGCGCCGCAGCTCGTACCCGAGGGCGCGTTTGGCCAGCCCGCGCTCCGAATGCCGGGACCGGACGAAGGTCTCGGCGTAGCTGGCGTCGTCGAGCAGCTGCAATTCCTCGAAGCGGTCGAGGACCGCCTCGGCGATGTCGTCCGGGATCTCCTTCTTGCGGAGCCGGTCGGCCAGCTGCGAGCGGGTCTGCATCTGACGTCCGAGGTGGTACAGCAGGATGTTCTTCGCCCGCTGTTCGAGCTTCTCGCGCGACTGCGGCGGCTTGGGCCGGTCGGAGTCGGCGTCCCCGCCGCCGGTGTCACGGTCCTTACGACGGGAGGACCAGCCCGAGGACTGCTTCCTGGCCTGTGCTTTCTTGGCCTGGGCCGTCTTGGGCTGTGCGTTCCTGGCCTGGGCCGTCTTGGACTGGGCCGTCTCGGACTGTGCTGTCTTGGGCTGAGCCTTCTCGGGCTGTGCCGTCCCCGCTTGAGCTTCGCGGACTTGAGCTTTCGGGGCGCCGGGCAGCTCGGCCGCCGCCACCGGCCCCGCCTCGGCCCACGCCGGAGCCGCGGCCGGCTCCTCGCCCGCCGCGGCGAACCAGTCGGGACCGGCTCCCTCATCCTGGGACCGGCCCCAACCGGCGCTCACCTGGCTACTCCTCCGAACCGGCCGCCGCCGCCGCGGTCTTGCGTCCCCGGGCCGCCTTCACCGGCTTCGGGATGGCCCCGCCCCCGGTCGACTCGGCCTCGGCGGCCGGGGCGGCGTCGGCCCCGCCCTCCGCCGCCGGGTCCTCGGCCACCTTCGGCCCGATGCCCAGCTTCTCCTTGATCAGCTTCTCCAGGCCGTCGGCGACGTCCGGGTTCTCCTTCAGGAACCGGCGGGCGTTCTCCCGGCCCTGTCCGAGCTGGCCCTCGGAGTACGTGAACCAGGCACCGGCCTTCTTCACGAAGCCGTGCTCGACGCCCATGTCGATTAGCGAGCCCTCGCGCGAGATGCCGGAGCCGAAGACGACGTCGAACTCGGCCTGCTTGAACGGCGGGGCCACCTTGTTCTTCACGACCTTCACCCGGGTGCGGTTCGCGACCGCCTCCGTGCCGTCCTTCAGCGTCTCGATCCGGCGCACGTCCAGGCGCACCGAGGCGTAGAACTTCAGCGCGCGGCCGCCGGTGGTGGTCTCCGGCGAGCCGAACATCACGCCGACCTTCTCGCGCAGCTGGTTGATGAAGATCACGGTGGTGTTGGTCTGGCTGATCACCCCGGTGAGCTTGCGCAGCGCCTGGCTCATCAGCCGGGCCTGCAGACCCACGTGCGAGTCGCCCATCTCGCCCTCGATCTCGGCCCTGGGCACCAGGGCCGCGACCGAGTCGATGACGATGATGTCCAGCGCCCCGGAGCGGATCAGGGTGTCGGCGATCTCCAGCGCCTGCTCGCCGGTGTCCGGCTGGGAGATCAGCAGCCCCTCGGTGTCCACGCCGAGGTTCTTGGCGTACTCCGGGTCCAGCGCGTGCTCGGCGTCGATGAACGCCGCCTGGCCGCCGCGGGCCTGCGCGTTGGCGACCGCGTGCAGCGCGATCGTGGTCTTGCCGGAGGACTCCGGACCGTAGACCTCGACGATCCGGCCGCGCGGGAGGCCGCCGATGCCGAGCGCCACGTCCAGCGCGATCGAGCCGGTGGGGATGATGTCGATCGGCTGGGCCGAGCGCGCACCCAGGCGCATCACCGAGCCCTTGCCGAAGTTGCGCTCGATCTGGGCGAGGGCGGCGTCGAGCGCCTTCTCGCGATCGGTGGCCGATGCCGCCATGGATGCCTGCCTTAAGGGTTCTTGCGTGCTCCGCGTCTGACTGTCCTGAAGGTAGAGGACGCCACTGACAAAAGCTGTCGCAGGCACCCGCCGCCTCGTCCGACTGCTCTCACGGTACCTGGGGCGCGGGGTCTTCCCGTGCCGAACGTCCGCCTTGGCGCATAACGGTCACCACCACGAGCACCGCGACCGGGGACAGCAGCGCCACCGCCAGACCCGCCAGCCAGGAGTAGCCCAGGGTCCCGACCACCAGCCCGGCCAGCGCCGCGCCGCCGGCCGACGAACCCTGCATCACGAAGTCGCTGGCCCCCTGCACCGAGGGCCGGACCAGGTCCGGGGTGGACTCGGTGAGCAGCGTCGACCCGGCCACCACGCCGCAGGACCAGCCGACGCCGAGCAGCAGCAGGCCGACGACCATGTGCGTCCTGGAGCCCATCGGGGCGGTGCCGACGATCAGGCAGGCGACCGCCAGGATCGCCATCCCCGCGCCGAGCACCGGGATCCGGCCGATCCGGTCCACCGCGGCCCCGACCAACGGGGAGAACGCGTACATCCCGGCGATGTGCACCGACAGCACGACGCCGATGACGGTCACCGACATCCCGTCGGAGTTCATGTGGACCGGGGTCATGGACATCACCGAGACCATGACGGTGTGCGAGACGGCGACGACCGCGATCGCGAGCACGGCGTACGGCGACTCGCCGATCACCGCGAACGACTCCTTCAGCGACAGCTTCCTCGGCGCCGCGGCGTCCTCGCCGCGCAGCTCCCGCGCGACCAGCAGCGGATCGGGCCGCAGCAGCAGCCCGAGCACCAGCGCCGCGCCGGCCATCGCGAACCCGGACCACAGGAAGGCCCCGGCCAGCGGCGGCAGGCCGAGCGCCCGCGCGGTGCCCTCGGCCGGGCGGGCCAGGTTCGGGCCGAGGATCGAGCCGATGGTGACCGCCCAGATCACCACCGACAGCGCGCGGCCGCGCCGCTCGGCGGGCGCCAGGTCGGTGCCGGCGTACCGGGCCTGGAGGTTCACGGCGGAGGCCCAGCCGAACAGGGCCATGCCCAGCAGCAGGAGCCAGAAGGCCTGGAGCCGCGCGGCCAGGACGATCACCGCCGTGCCGGCGATCGCCGTGGAGTAGCCGAGCACCAGGCCGGGGCGGCGCCCGCGGGCGGCCATGACGCGCGACAGGGGGATCGCGGCGAAGGCGGCGCCCAGGGAGGTGAAGGTCCCGGTCAGGCCGGCCAGCGCGGCGTTGCCGGTGAGCTCCTTGGCCAGCAGCGTGGACAGCGAGAAGCCGGTCGAGGACCCGATGCCGCCGAGGACCTGGCTGGCCATCAGGACCCGGACGGTACGGCGCTGGACGTCCCGGGCCCGGACGGCCGGGTCGGCGGGTATTCGGGCGGTCGCTGCGGTCACACGTGGAACGTAGCGGGGATCCTTACCGCTCCGGAAGGGGCGCCCGGGCGGAGGAAGTGACGATTCCGGCCATGGCCGGCGCGTCCGGACCGGACCGCTAGACCGACAGTTCCCGGTCCCGCGCCACGGCGGCCCACACCGCCTTGGTGTCCAGCCCGTCCCGCAGGGCCTCCATCACGGTCCGGCCGCCCAGTTCGCTCATCACGTGGTCGCGGGCGAACGAGTCGGAAAGCGGGCCGAACTCCTCCCGCATCCGCTCCCAGAAGTCCTGAAGCTGCATGGGATCAAGTCTGTCAGACCAGCAAGGCAGTATGGATCGTATGAAAACGTCCGCGGCACTGGATCATTTCCACCCGGCCACCAAGGCCTGGTTCACTGCCGCCTTCGCGGACCCCACGGCCGCCCAGGCCGGAGCCTGGAACGCGGTCGCCGCGGAGAAGAACGCCCTGGTCGTGGCCCCGACCGGGTCCGGCAAGACGCTCGCCGCGTTCCTGGCCGCCCTGGACCGCCTGGCCTTCGGGCCGCCGCCGACCGACGCCAAGCGGCGCTGCCGCGTGGTCTACGTCTCGCCGCTGAAGGCCCTGGCCGTGGACGTCGAGCGCAACCTCCGCGCGCCGCTGGCCGGTCTGAAGCAGGCCGCGGCCCGCCTGGGCCTGCCCGAACCGGACGTCGACATCGCGGTCCGCTCCGGCGACACCCCGGCCGACCAGCGCCGCCGGTTCGTTTCCAAGCCCTCCGACATCCTGATCACCACCCCCGAGTCGCTGTTCCTGCTGCTGACCTCGGCGGCGCGCGAGTCGCTGCGCGGCGTGGAGACGGTGATCATCGACGAGGTGCACGCGGTGGCCGGGACCAAGCGCGGCTCGCACCTGGCGGTGTCCCTGGAGCGGCTGGACGCGCTGCTGGAGCGGCCGGCGCGGCGGATCGGGCTGTCGGCGACGGTGCGCCCGGCCGAGACGGTCGCGCAGTTCCTGGGCGGCCCGCACCCGGTGGAGATCGTGGCGCCGAAGATCGTGAAGACCTTCGACATCAAGGTGTCGGTGCCGGTCGAGGACATGGGCGCGCTGGACACCGACGACGGCGAGCGGGTGGCCGCCGACCAGGCCGGGCGGCGCACGGCGTCGGTGTGGCCGCACGTCGAGGCGGCGGTGGCCGCGCTGATCGAGCAGCACCGGTCGACCATCGTGTTCACCAACTCGCGGCGGCTGGCCGAGCGGCTGACCGGCAAGCTGAACGAGGCGCACTGGGAGCGGGTCACCGGCGGGGTCCTGGACGCGCCGCTCCCGATCGGGCAGGCGCTGTCCGCCCCGGCGGAGCTGATGGCGCAGGCCGGGTCGGTGGCCGGGGCGCCGCCGGTGCTGGCCCGCGCGCACCACGGCTCGGTGTCCAAGGAGCAGCGGGCCGACATCGAGGAGGCGCTGAAGGCCGGGAACCTGCCCGCCGTGGTCGCCACCTCCAGCCTGGAGCTGGGCATCGACATGGGCGCCGTCGACCTGGTGGTGCAGGTCGAGTCGCCGCCGTCGGTGGCGGCCGGGCTCCAGCGCGTCGGCCGGGCCGGGCACCAGGTCGGCGCGGTCTCGCGCGGCGTGATCTTCCCCAAATACCGGGGCGACCTGGTGCAGTCCGCGGTGGTGGCCGAGCGGATGGTCAGCGGCTCGATCGAGGCGCTGAAGGTGGTCCGCAACCCGCTGGACGTGCTGGCGCAGCAGATCATCGCGATGGTCGCGGTCGAGGACTGGGCCGCCGACGACCTGATCGCCCTGGTCCGGCGCTCGATGCCGTTCTCGGCGCTGCCGGACTCGGCCTACGAGTCGGTGCTCGACCTGCTGTCCGGGCGGTATCCCTCGGACGAGTTCGCGGAGCTGAAGCCGCGCATCGTCTGGGACCGGGTCGAGGGCCGGCTGTCGGCGCGCCCGGGGGCGCAGCGGCTGGCCGTGACGTCCGGCGGCACCATCCCGGACCGCGGCTACTTCGGGGTGTTCCTGGCCGGGGCCGAGATCGGCGCCAAGCGGGTCGGTGAGCTGGACGAGGAGATGGTCTACGAGTCGCGGGTCGGCGACGTGTTCACCCTGGGCTCGTCGTCGTGGCGGATCGAGGACATCACCCACGACCGGGTGATCGTCTCCCCGGCGCCGGGGATGCCGGGCAAGCTGCCGTTCTGGCACGGCGACGCGCTGGGCCGGCCGCTGGAGCTGGGGCGAGCGCTCGGCGGGTTCCTGCGGGAGCTGGGCCGGACCGACGAGCCGGCGGCCAAGGCCCGGCTGGCGGCCTCCGGCCTGGACGAGTGGGCCGCCGACAACCTGCTGTCCTACCTGCGCGAGCAGAAGCAGGCCACCGGCCGGGTCCCGGACGACCGCACGATCGTGGTCGAGCGCACCCGCGACGAGCTGGGCGACTGGAAGATCCTGGTCCACTCGCCGTTCGGCGCGCAGGTGCACGCGCCGTGGGCGCTGGCCATCGGCACCCGGCTGCGCGAACGCTACGGGCTGGACGCGCAGGTGATGCACGCCGACGACGGCATCGTGCTGCGGCTGCCGGACACCGACGCCGCCGACCCCACGACCGAGAGCCTGGGGCTGCTGTTCGGCTCCGACGAGATCGAGGAGATCGTCACCGGGGAGATCGGCGGGTCGGCGCTGTTCGCGTCCCGGTTCCGGGAGTGCGCGGGGCGCGCGCTGCTGCTGCCGCGCACGCGTCCGGGCAAGCGCACGCCGCTGTGGCAGCAGCGGCAGCGGTCGGCGCAGCTGCTGTCGGTGGCGGCCAAGCACGCGAGCTTCCCGATCGTGCTGGAGGCCGTGCGCGAGGTGCTGCAGGACGTGTACGACGTGCCGGGCCTGATCGAGCTCTGCCGCGACATCGAGGCGCGCAAGGTGCGGATCGTCGAGGTCGAGACCGCGCAGCCGTCGCCGTTCGCGCGCTCGCTGCTGTTCGGGTACATCGCGCAGTTCATGTACGAGGGCGACTCGCCGCTGGCCGAGCGGCGGGCCGCCGCGCTGTCACTGGATCCGGCGCTGCTCGCCGAGCTGCTGGGGCAGACCGGGCTGCGGGACCTGCTGGACCCGGAGATCCTGGCGGCGCTGGAGGAGGAGCTCCAGTACCTGACGCCGACCCGGCGGGCCCGCGACGCCGAGGACGCCGCGGACCTGCTGCGGCTGCTCGGACCGCTGTCGACGGCCGAGGCCGCCGCACGCGGGATCGAGGCGTCGTGGCTGGTGGATCTGGAGGGGGCGCGCCGCGTCATCCGGGTGCGGATCGCCGGGCAGGAGCGGTGGGCCGCGATCGAGGACGCCGGGCGGCTCCAGGACGCGCTGGGCGTGCCGCTGCCGGTCGGCATCCCCGAGGCGTTCACCGCCGTGGTCGCCGACCCGCTCGGGGACCTGGTCGCGCGGTACGCGCGCACACACGGGCCGTTCAACGCCATCGAGCCGGCGACCCGGTTCGGCATCCCGGCCTCGTCGGTCATCGCCGCGCTGGAGCGGCTGGCCGCGGCCGGCCGGGTGCTGTCCGGGGAGTTCCGGCCGGGCGGGAGCGGCACGGAGTGGTGCGACGCCGAGGTGCTGCGCCGGGTGCGGCGCCGCACGATGGCGGCGCTGCGCAAGGAGGCCGAGCCGGTCGCGCCGCAGTCGCTGGCGCTGCTGCTGCCGGCCTGGCAGTCGGTCGGGCGCGCCGCGGCGTCCCCGCTGCGGGGCGTGGACGGCGTGCTGCGGGTGGTGGAGCAGCTGGCCGGGGCCGTGGTGCCGGCCTCGGCCCTGGAGCGCCTGATCCTGCCCTCCCGGGTCGCGGACTACTCGCCCACGATGCTGGACGAGCTGACGTCCTCCGGCGAGGTGGTGTGGGCCGGCGCGGGCTCGCTGGCCGGGGACGACGGCTGGGTCACCCTGTGCCCGGCGGAGCTGGCACCGCTGCTGCTGGCCGAGCCCTCGGAGGCCCTGGACCCGGCGCCGGTGCACCGCGCCATCCTGGAGGCGCTCGGCGAGGACGCGGCGCTGTTCCTGCGCGGCATCGTGGCCCGCGTCGGGGAGGAGTTCACCTCGGCGGACGTCCTGGCGGGCCTGTGGGACCTGCTGTGGGCGGGCTACATCACCAACGACACCCTGGCGCCGCTGCGCGGCCTGCTGGGCTCCGGCAAGAGTGCGCACAAGACGCGGCGCCCCACGCCGCGCGGCCGCTATGCCCGCCTCGGCGTCGCGGCCGTCTCCGCGGACCAGAAGGCCCAAGCCGCGATCAGCCCTTCCGGCGCCGGCCGCTGGTCGCGCCTGGAGCCCCGGGTCGCCGACCCCACGCGGCGGGCGCATCTGCTGGGCGAGGTGCTCCTCGACCGCTACGGCGTGGTGACGCGCGGCTCGGTGATGAACGAGCGCATCCCCGGCGGCTACGCGGGCGTCTACTCGGTCCTGTCCGCCTACGAGGAAGCCGGCCGGTCCCGGCGCGGCTACTTCGTGGAGGGCCTCGGCGCGGCCCAGTTCGCCGCCGAGGGCGCCGTGGACCGGCTCCGTGCGCTGGCCGCGACGCTGGAGAACCTGGAGTCCCACGAGCGCGAAGCGGCGGCCCCGGCCCTGACCTCGGACGTCCACAAGCTCATGGGCGTGCCCCACGACTACACGCCGCACCGCCCCGCCAAGACCCCCGAGCACATCGGCGCCCTGGTCCTCGCCGCCACCGACCCGGCCAACGCCTACGGCGCCGCGCTCCCGTGGCCGGCGCGGCCGGTCAACGAGGACGGCGTCCTGCCGACGGCCCACAAGCCGGGTCGCAAGGCCGGCGCCCTGGTGGTGCTGGTCAACGGCGCCCTGACGCTCTATGTCGAGCGCGGCGGCCGCACGCTGCTGTCCTGGACCGACGACCCGGCCACGCTGCAGTCGGCGGCCGACGCGCTCGCTCTCACGGTGCGCGACGGGTGGCTCGGCAAGCTCACTGTCTCCAAGACCGACGGCGAGGACGTCCTCAACACCGGCCGCAACTCGGCGCTCACGCAGGCCCTCGCCGCCGCCGGGTTCCGGTCCACGCCCTCGGGTCTGCGGTTGCGGGGGTGAGGGGCGGCGGCTCGCGCCCGCTCGCTCGCCCGCCTGCTCAGCCGCCCGCCCGCTAAGCCGCCCGTCCGCTCGCCTGCTCAGCCGCTCAGCCGCTCAGCCGCTCAGCCGCTACCCGAACTGGTCGTAGCCCATCTTCGTCACCATCACCGCCACCACCACCAGCAGGACCACCCGCACGAACCCGGCCCCGCGCTTGAGCGCCAGCCCCGAGCCCAGCCGCGCCCCGCCGATGTTGCACACCGCCATCCCGGCGCCGAGGAGCCACATGACGTGCCCCTCGACCGCGAACACCAGCAGCGCCCCGAGGTTGGTCCCGGTGTTGACCACCTTGGCCATCGCCGAGCTCGCGACGAACTCGGTGTACAGGCCGATGGTGAAGCAGATGATGAGGAAGGTGCCGGTACCGGGGCCGAAGATGCCGTCGTAGAAGCCGATCACGCCGCCGGCGAGCAGCGTCGTGGCCGCGCGGCGGCGCGGGCCGGCCTGGAGCGTCGAGTTCTCGGTCCCGAAGGCCGGGCGGAAGACGACGAACAGCGCCACGGTGGTCAGCAGCACCATCACCACCGGACGGAACACGTGCGTGGGCAGTGCCGAGGCCGACAGCGCGCCCAGGCCCGCGCACAGGACCGCCAGTGCGGCGGCGGGCAGCACGACGCGCTTGTCGACCGGGGTGCGCCGGGTGTAGGTGAGGGCCGCGGTGCTGGTTCCGGATATGCCGACCAGCTTGTTGGTGCCGAGCGCGGTCGCCGCCGGCAGTGTCGGGAACGCCACGAGCAGGCTCGGCAGCATGATCAGGCCGCCGCCGCCCACGATCGCGTCCACTCCCCCGGCTCCCGCCGCGGCCGCGAACAGCCCCGCCCCGTGCGCTATGTCCATGGCCGGGGACTTTAGTGATCGTGGATCACATCGTGGTCACGCCCCAGGCCGAGGTGGGGCCGGCGGTCCGGCCGCCGAGAAGTCGGTCGCCAAGAAGTCGGTCGCCGAGGGTCGGGACGCGTGACGCGCGCGCCGAGGCCGGAGTGCGCATTCAGCTCGCCGCCTGCTCGCCGCTGCCCAGCGGCAGCCCGTCCTGGAACGGCAGCCCCAGCAACTGCGCGACCACCCCGAGGTACACCTCGGCCTCGCGCGCCAGCTCGGCGGCTTCGGCGTCGGTCACCGCGTTCGGCAGCCCGGCCTGCGCGGCGGCCCGGCGGGTGGCGCCGGAGGCGAAGTAGGCGGCCCAGTCGGCCAGCTCCGGCGCCTCGCGGTAGAGCAGGTCCCAGACGCTGCGCGGGCGGCCGCGGCCCGGGGCGGACGGCACCGCGCGCGCGGTGACCACGGCCGCCGAGGCGTGCAGCGCCGCCATGTGGGCGCCGCAGTAGCGGTCGTAGGGATGGGAGTTGGTGACGGCTTCGGCCAGCTCGTGCACGGCCTGGTCGAACAGGTCGCGGGCGGAGCGGGACGCGGGGCCGCGCCGGTGGCCGCCGGAGCCCATCGGGGGCAGCGGCGGGGGATGAGCCCGAGACCCGGCTATCGGTCCCGTGTCCGTGCTTTTGAGCGTCTTCGTCGCGGCGGGCATGATTCCCTCCCAATCACTGATGACATGTCGGACACGACTCGCAGCATGTCTCTTCCACAGTGACAGGCGGCACTGACAAAAAACACGTGTTCACGCGCGGAAATTCGCATGAACCGCGGGCGCCGTCGTCCGGTGGTCAGCTCTCGGGGAACCGCAGGACCCGGCCCACCTGTCGTGGCAGGGGGCTCAGCGATTCGGCGACGAGCAGCCAGCCGCCGCCGGAGACGTCGTGGCAGAGCTGGAACACGTCCACCTGCCCGTCCCGCCCGACGCTGGCGCGCACGCTCCACAGCTCCCGCTCGACCTCCCGGTCCCGGCCGAAGACCAGGGTCTCGAAGGTCCCGAGGCGCCGATCGGTCCGCAGGAGCACGGAGGGAAGCTCGCCGCTGTCGGATCCCACCTGGATCCAGTGCGAAAGGACCTGGCGCACGCGGTAGAGCTTGCCGCGCCAGATGAAATGCGCCGGCTCACCATGCCGTCGCAGCACGTCGATCTGTTCGTCCTCGGTGCTCACAGCGGCACCCATCCCATTCGCACTCATCGCAGCCTCCGTAAACGCCGCCACCTCAGTGTCCGAACACCCGGGCCGGCCACGGCGGGCCCCGGGCTTCCCCTCCCGCGGGCCGCCGACAAGCCGACCGCCCCGGGCGTCGGACCGTCATCGAATCTTTGTTCGACTGGAGTCAGGCTACCCCCCGGCGGGTCCGCGGCTCAACGGAAACAGGTCAAGACTCGCTCAAATGAGTGAAGCCGCATTCCGGCTAGGGCCACCAATAGGGTCACGACCTGCGGAAATACAGTGAATGGCGGAGGGGTACCCCCTCAACGCGAACGGCCGGAAGGCAGGCTAAGGGCGCAATCACCAGGCAGCCCGATCCGGTCCCGCTTCACGAAGCTCCGCCGCCCCGTGTCGGCGGTGCCCCATCAAACGGGACCGGGTCTTCCCCCATTTCGGCATCGCGCGGCCGGGCCGTGTCTCCCCGACACACCCCGCAGTGGCGCGGCCCTCGCGTGCCGTCAGTAAGTGTGGCGCATGGGACTGACACTCCTCATGGGTATTCGTACTCAGCTCCGGGATGAGTACTCGCGCAGGCCACGGCGTCCGCCTCCGGGAGGCACGCGTCAGACGCGCGTTATCGGATCGCAACATGCGGAAGTGGGTCGGGTTGCAACCGAACGGCACCTCTCGAACGTCTATAGGGATGACTGGCTGGTCGTGTCGACACGCCGCCAGCGCACCCGGTGGGGGTGCCAAGTGGGGGTAGGGAAGGCCTGTCGGCCTTGGCGGGGTCCGCGTCTGTGGGGGCGCGGGTCCCGCCCCTCGGCCCGAAAGTCCAGCCAGAATGCTCAGCCCGAACCCTCAGCCCGAACACCCAGCCCGACACCCGTGTGCCTCGCCCCGGTTTCCGGGCCCGGTCACCCTGACGGCGCAGAACTCTCCGTGCCGCACTGCGATCATGGGCTGCGCGCCGGATGCTTTTTGCCGTGGGACGAAATCGACATCCGGTGATCGCGCACTCCGTGTCGTCCGTGCTGTCCTCCGAACCGCTGTCCGCCGACCCGCCGCCCGCCGGCGAGGCCGTCACCGTCCTCGTCCCGCTGCTGAACGACGAGCGCCGGGTGCTGCGCTGCGTCCGCGCGCTGCTGGCCCAGACCCGGGTGCCGAAGCTGGACGTGGTGTTCCTGGACGCCGGTTCGACCGACCTGACGCGGCGTCTGGTGCTGCGCGCCGCGCTGGACGACCCGCGCCTGCGGCTGCTGGTCGGGGCGCCGGCGCCGGTCGGCTGGTGCGCGCACGCGCACGCCTGCGAGCAGCTGGCGGTGGCGGCCCGGGGGCGCACCATGGTCTTCGTCGACCCGGGACTGGCGCTGGCGCCGGGGGCGATCGCGTCCGCGGTGGCGGCGCTGCGCGGTCCGCACCAGCTGGACCTGGTGGTCGCCGAGGCGCACCGCCGCACCCGGCCGGCGCAGCCGCCGGTGGGGCCGAGCCGGTCGACGTCGGCACGGCTACTGGCGGTGGACACCGAGATGTACTGGCGGGTCGGCGGGCACTGCAACGCGGCCCACGACGCGCAGGGCGAGTCGGGCCTGGTCCGCGCTGTCCGGCGCGCCGGAGGCCGCGTGGCATCGGTCGACGGCCGGCACGCCATCGAGTTCCTGGACGGTTCGCTCTGGCCGCGGGAGCGGGCCGGGACGCCCGCGCCCGCCGGGCTCGGCAGCCGGTATGCGGTGAGCGACACGGAGAATTCAATACTGCATTCGTTCACCGACACCGCGCGGCGGCTGCTGGCGGCGTTCACAGCGACCGCGACGCCGGTCCCGGGCCGGGCGACGCACCAGGCGCGGCGGGCCCCGGTACGGACCGGGACCGGCTACGGGTCCGGAGCGAAGCCGGCCGGCCCGATCGCCGACGCGGCGGCCAACCGCGCGGCCGGGGCTGCGGCGCAGGCACAGGCGGCGGCTCGCGAAAGCGGCGAGGTCCAGATGGTCGGGAGCAGGCTGTTCCGCTGACGTTTCAGCGACTCAGCAGCTCTGCGGCTCAGCAGCTCAGCGGCTCAGCGGCTCAGCGGCTCAGCCGCCCCACAAGCTCAGCCGCTCAGCCGCGCTCTCAACGCCGCACCTCACAGCCACGGCACCTCAAACCCACCGGGCCGCTTCGCACCCGCCCCCGGCCGCCGCCACCCGTAGAACCGCACCAGCACCGCGATCGCCGCCAGGTAGAACATCCCGCCGACGAGCACCCCGGCCGAGACGCTGAGCGAGGAGTTGAGCGTGGAGTCCTCGTCGAAGGTCGTGGCGAAGGCGACAATCACCCCGAGCGCGAAGGCGAGCGCGGAGACCAGCTGTCCTCCGAAGGGTGCTCGGCGCTGGATCAACTTCAGCCGGGCGATGCCCAGCAGCACCGCGCAGATCACACCCCCGATCCCGAACCAGTCCTCGCCGGTGGCGTCGGCGGCGACCCCGCCCCCGTACTGGAGCGGGAACAGCGCGATCGTGGTCACGGCCAGGATCGCGCTCTCGCGCGTCACGCTCAGCCGCTGGGAGCCCCGGACCCGCAGCGGCCCGCGACCCCACCGGGTCAGCAGCAGGAACGCCGGACCCGCGACGACCAGCCCGACGCCCGCCCAGAGCAGCTGCTGGGTGTTCACGGACACCCGGTCCCGCACCTCGGCCCA
The DNA here is from genome assembly GCF_039531695.1 of Catenulispora yoronensis. Taxonomy (NCBI): domain Bacteria; kingdom Bacillati; phylum Actinomycetota; class Actinomycetes; order Catenulisporales; family Catenulisporaceae; genus Catenulispora; species Catenulispora yoronensis. The sequence goes on along the minus strand of NZ_BAAAQN010000032.1, from coordinate 90,920 downwards.
CACCGGGTAGCCCGCCGCCGCGCCGGTGGCCAGCGCGCCGAGCATCGGCCGACCCCAGCCCCGCCAATCCGAGTTGCGCAGCGCGACCTCTTTGAGCAGGAACCTGCTGGAGAAGAACGTCAGCGTCAGCAGCGGGTAGATCGTCCAGTCGCGGTGGACCACCAGCGTGCTGAACAGCCAGCCGCCGCCGAGGAGGACCAGGCCGGTGAGGACGAGCGCCGCGACCGTTCCGATCGGCGCCGGGCCTCTTCGTCCTCGCCCCGGGAACGGGTCGGGCCGGCCTATGTCGCCGACCGGTTCCTCGCGCATGAACACCATGACGGCTGATGGTAGCGCCGCAGGTGGGGACTGTGCGGCGGCTATCGCGCCCCGGCCAGCAGGGCCGTGGCGGTCGGCAGGTAGGTCGGGCCGGAGAAGTCCCAGCCGCCGACGGCCTTGCGGTAGTGGATCAGCTGGCGTTCCGGGGCCAGCTCGGTGCGGCCGTACTCCTGGTAGCCGGCGGAGGCGTACATCCGCTGGTTCTCCCACATCATCGAGTGGGTCAGCAGCCGCAGCTCGGGGAACCAGAGCCGGCGCGCGTGCTCCTCGGCGAAGGCCAGGATGCGGCGGCCCAGGCCCTGGCCCTGGCGGTCGGGGGCGACGGCCAGGTTGTCGAGGTGGAGCCAGCCGTCCTCGGGGGTGAGGGTGATGGTGGCGACCGCCGGGCTGCCGACGACGAACAGGCAGCCGCGGCGCATCAGGTGCGGGTAGTCGGCGTCGAGCGGCGCGGGCCGGGCGCCGATCCGGGTGAGGTAGTGGCGGTAGGCCGAATGGATGACGGCGTGGACCGCCGCCAGGTCCATCGGCACCGCGTATCGGACTGCCAGCGGTTGCATGTGCGTGCCTCCTTCTCGCCCCCCATGCGTTGGTTCATCGCAGGCTGGCACACGTCGGCAGCGCCGCGTGACGCGATCGGGCGTCGTTCATCAGACAAGGTGACATCGCGGCTGACTGGACCGGGAGCAGCCCGGATGAAGCCGGGACACAGCTGTACGCAGCCTGAATGAAATCGCAGGAAGCCGTGAGGCCCCACGCAGGAGCAGCCTCAGGCCGACAGCGGCAGCCCCGCGGCACGCCGGCTCGCGGGCTCGCGCGCCGCCTCATGCCGCCGGTCCAGCCCCAGGTTGCGGTAGATCTCCAGCGTCGCCGTCGACATGTTCAGCGTGATGAAGTGCAGCCCCGGCACGCCCTCGGCAAGCAGCCGCTCGCACATCCGGGTCGTCCACTGCACCCCGACCTCCCGGACCGCCGCCTTGTCGCCCTCGACCGCCAGCAGCGCGCTCTCCAGCTCGGCCGGGAACGCCTGCCCGGTGAGGCCGGTGATCCGCTTGATCTGCGCGACGTTGGTCACGGGCATCACGCCCGGCAGGATCGGCACGTCGCAGCCGGCGGCCGCGACCCGGTCCCGCAGGCGCAGGTAGTCGTCGGTGAGGAAGAACATCTGCGTGATCGCGAAATCGGCGCCGCGGCGACACTTGTCGACGAAGCGCGCGATGTCCGTGTCCCAGTCCGGGGAGCGCGGGTGCATCTCCGGAAATGCTGCGACGCCGACGCAGAAGTCGCCGGACTCACGCACCAGGTCCACGAGGTCGCCGGCGTAGGACAGCCCCTCCGGGTGCGCGGTCCACTCCCCCAGCGGATCGCCCGGCGGGTCGCCCCGCAGCGCCAGGATGTTGCGCACGCCGGCGTCGGCGTACTGGCCGATGACGTGCCGCAGCTCGGCCACCGAGTGGTTGACGGCGGTGAGGTGTCCCACCGGGGTCAGCGTGGTGTCCGAGGCGATGCGCTCGGTCGTCTCCACCGTCTTCACCCGGGTGGTCCCGCCGGCGCCGTAGGTCACCGAGACGAACGTCGGCGAGTAGCCCTCCAGGCGCCGGAGCGCCCGCCAGAGCTGCTGCTCCTGGACGTCGTCACGGGGCGGGAAGAACTCGAACGAGTAGGAGCGCTCCCCGCGGGAGAGCAGCTCGCGGACGGTGGCGGCACGGTCCGGCCGCACGGAGGGGAGTCCCAGTGCCATGTATCCACCGTAACGAGCCGGGCCCCGGTTGTAACGGAGCACGACTAACGTCCCGAGCCGCGAGACACGACCCGTATGGTTGTTCCCGTGAATCCCCTGGACCGCCACGACCTGCGCACCCGAGTCGACGCCGCCCTGGCGGAGTTCCTGGATCGCCAGGGCGCGGCGCTGATCGCCATGTCCCCGGAGCTGGCGCCGCTGCCGACCGCGCTGCGGGAATTCCTCGACGGCGGCAAGCTGATGCGGCCGGGATTCTGCTACTGGGGCTGGCGCGGCGTGGCCGGCCGGGACGGGGCGGAGCTGGACCCGGAGCTGGAGGCCGGCGCGGTGCGCGCCGCGGCCTCGCTGGAGCTGCTCCAGGCCTCGGCCCTGATCCACGACGACTACATGGACGGCTCCGACACCCGCCGGGGCATGCCGGCCATCCACCGCCGGTTCGCCGCCGCGCACCGCGAGGCGGCGTGGGAGGGATCGGACACCCGGTTCGGCGCGGCGGCCGCGATCCTGCTCGGCGACGTGTGCCTGACCTGGTGCGACGAGATGTTCGCGGGCAACGGCCTGCCGCCCGAGCGGACCGCCGCGGCCCGTCCGTACTACGACGTGATGCGCACCGAGGTGATGGCCGGCCAGTACCTGGACGTGCTGGCCCAGGCCCACGGACTCGACGAGCCGGAGCGCGCCGCGCAGCGGGCGCAGACGGTGATCCGCTTCAAGTCCGCGAAGTACACGATCGAGCGCCCGCTGCACGTCGGCGCGATGCTGGCGGGCGCCACGCCCGACGTGATCGCCGCCTACTCGGCCTACGGCCTCCCCCTCGGCGAGGCCTTCCAGCTCCGCGACGACGTCCTCGGCGTCTTCGGCGACCCGGCGGCCACCGGCAAGCCGGCCGGCGACGACCTGCGCGAGGGCAAGCAGACGCTGCTGGTGGCACTGGCCGCGGCGCGCGCCGACAGCCCGGCGACGATCAAGACCCTGCGCGCGGAGCTGGGGAACCCCGACCTCGACGCCGCGGGCGTCGCCGAGCTGCAGGACATCATCCGCGACACCGGCGCGCTCGACGACGTCGAGACCCGGATCACGGCCCTCACCCTGGAGGCGACGGCCGCCGCCGACGCCGCGCCGATCGCCGACGAGGCGCGCGAGGTGCTGCGGGAGCTCGCGGTGATGGCCACGGCGCGGAAGAAGTAGGGGCTTCGGGGTCTGGTTCGGGCTCGAGCTCGGGCTTCCGGCCCCGGGCTTCCGGCCCCGGGCTTCCGGCCCCGGGCTTCCGGCCCCGGGCTTTCACGCTTTTCTTGTCTTCAGGCTCCTGCGCTTGTCGGCTACCCCTGCTGATTCAGTCCGTCGACCACCGGGCGCGCGTGCTCGAAGCCGAGGCGCGACACGGTCGCCGTGTCCAGCCGGAAGAACCGGCCGCCCTCCGCGGGCAGGCCGAGCCAGCGGGCGCACAGGATCCGCAGCACGTGCCCGTGCGCGATCAGGCACACGTCCTGGCCCTCGCCGTCGGCCAGCACCGGCCGGACCCGGGCGAGCACGCGGTCCACGCGCGCGCCGACCTGCTCGACGGTCTCGCCGGGGTGGTCGGCGTCGCCGGGGACGATGCCGTCGTCCCACAGGTACCAGCCGGGGCGGGTCCGGTGGATCTCCTCGGTGGTCACGCCCTCGTAGCCGCCGTAGTCCCATTCCCGCAGGTCGGGGTCCACGGTCACACCGGTGAGGCCGGCCAGGTCGGCGGTGCGGACCGCGCGGGTCAGGGGACTGCTGTAGACCGCGCCGAAGGTCTTGCCGGCCAGGAGTTTCGCGGCGGCGCGGGCCTGGTCCTCGCCGGCGGTGGTCAGGGGCAGGTCGGTCAGTCCGGTGTGGCGGCCGTCGCGGCTCCACTCGGTCTGGCCATGGCGCAGCAAGATCAGCTCGGACATGCTTCCGAGCCTAGTGCGGCGGCCGCCGCCGTGCGTGGCGACCCAGGGTGCGTCGACCCGCCCCGCGTCCGGCCTCCCGCCCCCGCGCCCCGTGGCGCTCCGGGTGGCGTCTCCCCCCGCCCCATTGACCCGGGCGGGATCTCCCTTTTGACTGGAAACGGCGGCATCGGCGGCCTTGGGGAGGATCCCCGTCGCACCGCCCGGACCGCCGCCAGCGAAGGAGGCGCCATGGCGAAGTCACTCCCGGACACCGTGCATCCGACCGTTGAGAGCCCCCCGCCCACGCCCGCCGAGAGCCGGGCGCTGCCGATCGTCGTCCTCGAGGCCGAGGCGGGCAGTTGCAGCTGTGGCGGCGGGTGCAAGTGCGGCTGCCAGAGCGGCAGCTCCTGCGCGTGCGGAGGCGCCTGCTGCCACTGACGACCCGCACCGCGCGCGTCCGCGGATTCCTCGACACCGGGCCGCCGGAGGGTTCCCCTTCCGGCGGCCCGTTCCCTTGTCGCGGGATTGCTGTTAGGTTCGCAAAACTAGAACCTGTATCAGTTTCGGCGGCCGAGTCCCCCGGCCCGCCGGCCGCCGTCGCGCAGGAGGCCGCCCATGTCCGAAGCCGTCATCGTCGAGGCGGTCCGCACCCCGATCGGCAAGCGCAACGGCGCGCTGGCCACGCTGCACCCGGCCTACCTGCTCGGCGAGACCTACCGCGAGCTGCTCAAGCGCACCGGGGTGCCGGCCGACGCGGTGGAACAGATCGTCGGGGGCTGCGTCACCCAGGCCGGCGAGCAGGGCTTCAACGTCGCCCGCACCGCGTGGCTGGCCATGGGCCTGCCCTACTCCACCGCCGCCACCACCGTCGACTGCCAGTGCGGCTCCTCGCAGCAGGCGAACAACCTCATTTCCTCGATGGTCGCCGGCGGTACCGTCGACATCGGCATCGGCTGCGGCGTGGAGGCGATGTCCCGGGTCCCGCTCGGCGCCAACGCCAAGTCCGGGTTCGGCCGCCCGCAGCCGGACGAGTGGAGCCTGGACATGCCCAACCAGTTCGAGGCCGCCGAGCGGATCGCCCGCAAGCACGGCATCACCCGCGAGGACGTCGACGGCCTCGGGGTGCTGTCGCAGGCCCGTGCCAAGCAGGCCTGGGAGGAGGGCCGCTTCGACCGCGAGGTGTTCGAGGTCCAGGTGCCGACCACCGAGCAGGAGCGCGACGAACACGGCATGTGGCGCGTCGTGACCCGCGACCAGGGCCTGCGCGACACCACCCGCGAGGGCCTGGCCGCGCTGAAGCCGGTGCTCCCCGACGGCATCCACACCGCCGGCACGGCCTCGCAGATCTCCGACGGCGCCGCCGCCGTGCTGTGGGCGTCCGAGAGCACGGCCCTGGCCCTCGGCCTGCGGCCCCGGGCCCGCATCGTCGCGCAGGTCATGGTCGGCTCGGACCCGTACTACCACCTCGACGGCCCGATCCCGGCGACCACCGCGGTGCTGGCCAAGGCCGGCATGACCGTCGCCGACATCGACCTGTTCGAGATCAACGAGGCCTTCGCCTCGGTGGTCCTGGCCTGGGCCCGCACGCACCGCGTCGACCTGGACAAGGTCAACGTCAACGGCGGCGCGCTGGCCATCGGGCACCCGGTCGGCGCGACCGGCGCGCGCCTGTTCACCACGGCGTTGCACGAGCTGGAGCGCTCCGACAAGGAGTTCGCGCTGCTCACCATGTGCCAGGGCGGGGCGCTGGGGATCGCGACGATCATCCAGCGGGTCTGAGCGGCGGCATCACTGAGCCGCAGCATCTCTAAGCGGCAGCATCTCTAAGCGGCGGTATCTCTGAGCGGCGGCACCCGGGGCAGCCGGCCCCGGCTGCGCCTCAGTGCCCGTATCCGCACTCGAACGGCCGGGCGTACCGCTGCGCGTACTCCGGCGTCGCGATGCCCTCCAGCAGGTCGGGGGCCGGGTTCGCCGCGCCCGCGGTCAGCGTCAGCGGGATCGCCCCGGCCCAGTGCGACAGCAGCAGGTCGGCCTCGTCGTCGGCGACGTGCTGCCCGCGCGCCTTCAGCGACACCTCCTCCAGGTCCACGGCCAGGATCGCGGTGGCGGCCAGTTCCTTGCGGGTGGGTTCGCGCGACTCCTCGGACCGGCCGGGCGCGATGTGCTCGATCAGCGCCCGCATGGCCTCCAGGCGCTCGGTGTGGTCGGCGACGACCCGCGCCCGGCCGTGCACCACGACGCTGCGGAAGGCCATCGAGTGGTGCATCCAGCTGCGGGCGAGGATCAGGCCGTCGATCAGGGTGACGGTGACGCCGACGCGCTGGCCGTCCAGACCGGCCATCCGGCCGCCCGTCGAGCCGTGGACGTAGAGGCGGTCGCCGCGCCGCGCGTGGACGGTCGGGAGCACCACGGGAGCGTCGTCCAGGACGAAGGCCAGGTGGCAGACGAGCGCCTCGTCGAGGACCGCGTGGACGGCGGCCCGGTCGTAGTCGACGCGGTTCTGGTAACGGGTGGCGGTGGTCCGCGCGGTCTGGGGGTAGGAGCCGGCGGCGGAGCGGTGGCCGAGCAGGCAGGCGTCGGTCTCGGCGTCCGTCGCGGGCTCGGTGGTCGCGGTTGTCTCGGTCGTCGCGGTCGCTTGCGTCATTTTTCGTCCTAGTGCAAACTAGAGGCTGTGGTAGTTCAAACGACTTCGGGGGCAGCGTACAAAATCTCCGGACGCGGCGCCAGCCAGATCGCGGCGTCCATCGAGGCCGGCATCGCCGCCGGGCAGCTGGCCCCGGGCCAGGCCCTGCCCCCGATCCGGGACCTCGCCGCCGAGCTCGCGGTCAACCCCAACACCGTCTCGGCCGCCTATCGCCTGCTGCGCGACCGCGGCGCCGTGGAGACCGCCGGCCGACGCGGGACGCGAGTCCGCGAGCGGCCCGCGACCGCCCCGCGCAACCTCGGTTTCCCGCTCCCCGCCGACGCGATCGACCTGGTCAACGGCAACCCGGACCGTCGGCTGCTGCCGGAGCTGGTGTTCCCGCGCGGCATCTCGCAGCGGCTGTACAAGGGCGACCCGATCCTGCCGGAGCTGCTGACGACGGCCCGGGCCCGCTTCACCGCCGACCGCATCCCGGCCGAGCACGTGATGCTGGCCTTCGGCGCCGGTGACGCCATCGACCGCGTGCTGTCCGCGCACCTGCGCACCGGGGACTCGGTCGCGGTGGAGGACCCGGGCTGGGGCGCGGTCTACCACCTGCTGCCGGCGATGGGGCTGACCGCCGTGCCGGTGCCGATCGACGAAGAAGGCATGATGCCGCAGAGCCTGGCGGCGGCGCTGAAACGGGGCGTCCGCGCGGTGATCATCACGTCCCGCGCCCAGAACCCGACCGGCGCCGTGGTGACCGCCGAGCGCGCGGCGGCGCTGCGGAACCTGCTGGCCGGGCATCCCGACGTGCTGCTGATCGAGGACGACCACGGCGCGGACATCACTCCGCACCTCCGCCTGAACACCCTGGCCGGGGCGACGGAGCACTGGGCCCACATCCGCTCGCTCTCCAAGGCCTACGGCCCGGATCTGCGCTGCGCGGTCACCGCCGCCGACGCCACGACGGCGGCGCGGGTCGCCGGCCGGCTGCGGCTCGGCGCCGGCTGGGTCAGCCAGCTGCTCCAGGACCAGGTGCACCGGCTGTGGACGGACGAGGGGGTCGAGGCGCAGATCGCCGAGGCGGCCCGGACCTACACCGAGCGGCGCGAGGCGTTGATCGCGGCGCTGGGCGCGCGCGGGATCGCCGCGCGGGGCGCCAGCGGCATCAACGTATGGATTCCGGTGGCCGACGAGGCGGTGATGGTCAGCGGGCTGCTGGCGGCCGGGTGGGCGGTGGCACCGGGGGCGTGGTTCCGGGTCGGGACACCGCCGGGGGTGCGGATCACGATCTCGAATCTGGACCTGGCCGACATCGAGCCGCTGGCCGACGTGTTCGCCGCGGTCATGGCGGCTTCGGGCGCGGGTGGCGCGATGTGAGCCGTTGTTCGCCCTCAGCGAACGGCGGTTGCCGGCCGGCCCTTCTTTTCGCCGCACGCCCGACATACCGTGGCCGGGTGGGTGAATGGTGGTCGATCGAGGTCGCGGACGGCGAATTCTCCGCCGCCTCGTGGAAGGACACGCACAGCAGGGACCTGATCCGCACCGCGCTGGAGTCCGGCGCGGAGGACTGGGCCTGGGTGGAACGCCCCTGGGGCGTGGTGCTCGAGCTGTGCTTCCCCGACCTGGCGACGGTCGGGGGATTCTCAGCGTTCCGGGACGCGCCGCTGGTCAAGGCGGCCCTGGACGCCGTGCCGGATCCGGTCAATGGGATCCAGGTGTATCCGGGACGGGGTGGCTCGTCCGGCGCGCGGGTGCCGCGGAAACCGAGACCGGCTCCGTTCTCGGCGAGCGTGAGTCTGCCGGAGCCGGAGACGCCACCGGAGTTCGTCGACCTCGCGGCGACGGTGGTGCTGCCGGCGCCGCTGGGAAGCGAGAGCACGGCTTTTCCGGACTGACTATCTGGGCTGATTCTCCGGGCTGACTTTCTGGGCTGACTCTCCGAGCCGGGACGAATCAGCGTGCGGCGCGCCGCCGGATCAGCGCGCCCGCCGTCAGCGCGAAGCCGGCGGCGGCGACGAGTTCGTGGGACACGAACCGGTTCGGCGCCTCGTTCTGGATGCGGCCGTGGAAACGGCACACGACGGTGGGCCACAGCTGGTGCCCGAACAGCATCGACGAGGGCTTGTCCAGGTCGGGCAGAGCGGCTCCGGCCATTCCGGCGAGCACTGAGACCGCGAATCCGCCCGGCCGGTCGGAACGCCCCGGACCGGGCGTCGCCGCCGAGCCCGATTTCAGCGCGGCCCGCGTCGCCAGGCCCATCGCCGTCAGGCCCGTGAGCCCGTCGGCCACCGCGATGCGGAAGAACCGCTCGTCGCTGTCCCACTTGCCCCAGTGCGGCAGCGCGTCCAGTACGAAGTGCGAGGCCACGCCGATCAGGAACGCGGGCAGCGGCCGTTTCGCGGCGGCGCCGATGACCGCCCCCGACAACACATGGTTGGTCACCAGCATGCGACCACCGTAACCGAGCGGCGGTCCGCTGGGCCGGAGCCGCTCCGCCGCGCGCCGCCCGGAGCGGCTCCGAGCGGCTCGCAGAAGAATAATCGCGACTGCTCTCAACTTTCCCCCGGCTCGGAGGCTCTACCGAGTGTGCGCCGCCGGTCCCGGCGGCGTGCGGGCCACGAGGAAGGGAGAGCGGGGTGCCGCCGAATGGCGCTCACCGACGATGAGGAGCGGCGGTTCTGGGAGTTCGTCGCGACCCGGCGCGGCCGTCTGGTCCGCACCGCGTACCTGCTGACCGGGGACCACGGGCTCGCCGAGGACTTCGTGCAGGACGCGCTGATCCGGACCTACCGGAACTGGGGCCGCATCCGGGCGGCGGAGCAGCCGGAGGTCTACGTCCGGCGCATCGTCGTGAACCTGGCGAATTCCTGGTGGCGGCGGGCCCTGCGGCACCGCACGCAGGTCGCCTGGCAGCTGCCGGAGCGCGCGGACGAGCGCGACGCGCACGCCGCCGTCGACCGCGACGACGCGCTGTGGCGGGCGCTGGCCCGGCTGCCGACCGGCATGCGGACGGTGATCGTGCTGCGCTACTACGAGGACCTCACCGAGGCCGAGACCGCGGCGATGCTGGGCCGGTCGCTCGGGACGGTCAAGAGCCAGGCCTCGCGCGGCCTGGCGCGGATGCGGGAGCTGCTCTCCGAGGACGCGCGGCCGGACGCGCGGCCAGTCGCGCCGCCGTCGAACGCGCGGCCGTCATCGCCATCGACCAAGACAGGAGCCTTCCATGACAGATGATGAGAGCGGCTTCGGGGACGAGATCTCCAGCATGCTCCGCCACCGCGCGCACCGGCATCCGGACCACCCGGACCCGGTCGGGATCACGCGGGAGCACCTACGGCACGCGGGCGCGCGCCGCCGGAAAGCGTCGCTGAGCGGCGTGGCCGTCGCGGCAGTGATGGTGACCGGCGGCGTGGTGTGGGGAACGCGGACGCCGGCCGGCAATCAGGGCACCAGCGGCGGCCCGGGCGTGGTCGTGAACGGAGTGAGCAGCCCGTCCGGCACCGCCACGCCGACCCCACCGCGATCGCTCCCCTCCTCGCCACCAGCCTCTTCCCAGAGCACTGGCTCAGCGCCGACCAGCGCGCAGTCGACCGAACCGAACGACGGGAGCGTGGTCCACGGCTGCGACCCCACCGCCACACCGGTGATGACGGCCAAGAACTTCGCATGGCCGGCCCGCGGCCCCCTCGCCGCCGACGCGGCGCTCACGAGCGCACTGCTGCAACGCGCCACCTCGCTCACCGGCGGCAGGAACGCCAAGCTCGCCTACGCGGGCGAGAACGCGGCCCTGCGCATCGCCGTGGTCTTCGTCGACCCGCCGAACGACGACGTCTGCGGCCCGGGCCTGCGCGCGGTCGTCTTCCACGGCCCGAAGGGCAGCGGCGCGGACCAGCTGTCCGCCCAGATCGGCCCCGGCTTCTACAGCCCGCAGTCCGGCTTCCTGTGGGCCCAGCGCACCCCCGACGGCGCCTTCACGCTCCTGCTGGTCGAGGCACCGACCGTGCGCACCCTCAAGGCCGGCGGCACGCTCGGCACCAAGTCCGCCACCGCCCGCCCACCCGTCGCGACCCCCGACGGCAGCCTCCTGACCACCTACGCACCGGGCACGAACGTCCCGGCGACGTTCGACTTCACCGACCCCGGCACCGGCCGCCAGGGCTCCAACCCGGTGACCTTCACCCTCACCGCCCCGACCGCCCAGGCCCTGGCCACCACCCTGAACCTCGACCCCGCCACCATCTCCCCCACCCCCGAAACCGACCACCTCGGCATCGCCTTCCGCATCACCAACGGCCCCCGCTTCTCCCTCACCGCCACCGATCCCGCCCCGGGCGCCGAGAACGTCTACTGGACCGAAATCCACTGACCGCACACCGAGCACGACAAAGGCCCGACCGCCGGACTCCACTTCCGGTGGTCGGGCCGCGTTCATTATCCCGCCCGGCTCAAACCGATCATGGATCTTCCGTCCTACGCTGCCCGAGTCGATCGCGTCGATCGCGTCGATCGCGTCAATCGCGTCCACCAAGTCGGCCAAGCGCAGGGGGAAGCATGGGGGAACTGACCGTCAAGGCCTGGAAGCGCTATGGGAAGGACCGGCTCTACATCACCGACGCGCAAACACAGGCAAACGTCGGCTACTACGATCGCCAGACCAGCGAACTCCACATCGACGACCCGACCCTGCGATACGCCGCCCTGGACGCACTCTCGCCCTTCCTCAGCGGCGAGATCCCGGCACTCGCCCACGTGATCGAAGCCACGCCCCCACCCCCGGACAGAGACCTGACAACCAACTCCGCCGGCGCGGCCATCGCCGAACGCGCCGCCGAACTGTCCCCGGGCCGCTTCCAACGCCTCGCGGCCAAAGTCCTCGGCATCAGAACCGAAGCGACATCCTGGGAAGTCGGCGCCGCCGGCGAACGCCTCGTCGGCCACCGCCTCGACCTGCTCAACGCCCGCGGCTGGAACGTCCTGCACTCGGTGACCCTCAAAAGCGGCGCGGACATCGACCACATCCTCATCGGCCCCGCCGGCGTCTTCACCATCAACACGAAGCACCACCCCCGCGCCCGAATCACCGTCAACGGCGACTTCACCCGAGTCAACGGCCACCTCCACCCCTACGTCCGCAACAGCCGCCACGAGGCAGCGTCCGCGACAAAGCGCCTCAGCGCGGCCTGCGGCCGACCGATCCACGTCCGAGGCCTGGTCGCCTTCGTCGGCATGGACTCCCTCGACGTGAAAGCGGCACCCGCCGACGTCCTGATCACGCCCGGCAAACGCATAGAGCGGCTGTTCCAGTCCATGCCGCAGGTTCTCAGCCCAGACGTTCAAGCAAGGATTTTCGCCGTGGCGCGGTACGAGAACTTCTGGAGGGTTTGACACCTCGCGATGGCGCTTCTCGCTGAACTTGCGGCAGTGGGCGCAGACAGGTTCGAACTGCCGACCGCTCGGGTGTAAACCGAGTGCTCTTCCACTGAGCTATGCGCCCCAGAGGGACGGCTGGCCGTCCTTCAAGAGGGCAAGAGTACCCGACCCGGACGGGGTGCGCGGCCAGCGTTCTTTGAGGGTGTCAGCCCAGGCCCTTCGGTTGTCCGTCCTGCCAGCGCATGCCCCAGCCGTACATGCGGTCCAGTTCGCTCTGGAATCCGGTCGTGTACTGGACTTCGCGTTGCAGGACCAGGTCGGGGCCGTGGCGCAGGAGGAGGGCGACCGCGCAGGCCTTGGCCTGGGGGATGGGGTTCTCCAGCTTCACTTCCAGGGGGTTGCCGGTGGCCGGGTGGAAGGTGACCTTGGCGTTGGCGCCGTCGAAGGCGCCCTGGTAGGCGAAGACGAAGACCAGGACGCGGCTGAGCTCGTCGGCGTGGTCGAGGTTGATGAAGAGGTTCTCGCCGATCGCGCTGCCGCTGCGGTCGTCCTGGTCCAGGCGGATGTAGGGCGGCCTTTCGAAGTCGCCGCGGCGGTGGCCCAGGGCCTGGACGACGCCGCGCTGGCCGGCGGTGAACTCGTAGAGGCAGCCCAGGTCGAGGTCGACGAGGCGGCCGTGGCTGATCGGCGGGGGCTCCAGGCGGCGGGAGGACAGCTTCAGGCCGGCGGTGGGGCGGGGGGTGGGGATCATCGGGAGCTGGTCCCAGATGAGGTTGACGCGGAGCGTCCCGGCGGCGGCTCCTCGGCTCGTCAGCGACTGGACGGGGCGGGTGGCCGTCATCTTCTCGACGCGGTTGCCCCCCTCACCGTCGTCGGACGCCCTGATGATCATGCGGTTCAGGCGCATCGCGGAACCCCCTGCGTGATGAAGTTGTCTGATTTCCCTGTGTGTCGACTCCAGTGTGCTACCCAGCGGGCCCGACAGGGAACTCTCAGTCGTTCCTGTCTCGGAAATGACGTTCCAGGGCGGCCCGGACGTCGTCCGACAGGGAGGCGGCGGCGCTGCCGGCGGGGGTGGCCGGTGCGTCGGGGGTGGTTCCGGGATCGGCGGGCGCCTGCTCCGGCCGGACGCTGTCCTCGGCGCCGCAGTCCTTGCACTGCGTGCTGCCCAGCATCCGCACCAGCCGTGCCGAGCCGCATTCGGCGCAGTGCGCCAGGTCCGCGGTCCAGTCCCGGCCGCTCTGGCACTGCGGGCAGACCAGCACCTGCTCCCCCGCACGCACACCCCGCCGCCACGGCGACGCCCCCTTGACCGGGTCGGTCTGGCGGGCGCCGCAGCGGTGGCAGGGCATGGCGTGGGTCCTATACAGGTTCTGGAAGGGCCGGAAAGTGGATCGTCAGACGCCGGCCGCGGCCAGCGCGGCACGGTAGTCGTCCAGGGAGCGCGCGTCCGCCAGGCCGTTCACCACGGTCCAGCGCACCGCGCCCGCACGGTCGATGAGGAACGTCCCTCGGACGGCGCAACCGCGCCCCTCGTCGAACACCCCGTACGCACGCGCCGCGGCGCCGTGCGGCCAGTGGTCGGCGAGCAGCGGGAAGCCGAAGCCGGCCTCGTCGGCGTACGCGCGCAGCGAGTACAGCGCGTCGCACGACACCGCGAGGACCTGCACCCGCTCGTTCTGGAAGTCCTCGACGCTCTCGTGGATCGCCTGCAACTCCGAGCCGCACACCCGGGAGAAGGCGAACGGATAGAAGACCAGCAACACCGCGCGCTCCCCGCGGAAGTCCGCGAGGGCGACGGTCTGCCCGTGCTGGTCGGTGAGGGTGAAGTCCGGGGCCTGGTCGCCGACGGCGGGCACCGGCGGCTGTTCGGCCTCGACCTGGGACGCCGGCCGGCCGGGCGGTCCGGCCGAGCCCGGCGGCGCCGACACCCCGGGCGGTACGGCCGCCCCGGACGTCGCAGCCGCCGCTCTGGTCACCATGGCCACCGCGGTCACCGTCGGCGGAGACGAGGACGCCGGCGGCGCGTGCGCCACCGAACCGCCCGCGACGACCGCCGCTGCGCCATTCGTGGCGCCCTCCGAGCCGCCACGTGCGGCGACCAGGGAGGGGAGGGCCAGGACGGTCGACTCACCGGACGGTCCGAGGGACCGGCTGATGGACAGTCCGATGGACGGTCTGATGGACCGGCTGATGGACGGCCCGACGAACCGCCCGAGGAACCGGCCGATGGACGGGCTGATGATGGACGATCGGACGGACGGCCCGATGGCCGGTCCGGCGGACAGGCCGACGGACAACCCGCCGGTCGATGGACGGGGAGATGGGCCGCCGGCCGGCGGCCCGGAATCGGAGGACATCGGCGCTACCGGGACGCGCCGTCGGCCTTGACCCGCCCCGCCGACTTCGCCGCCTTGGCCCCGGCCTTCGGCCCGACCAGGCGCGTGCCGTTCCAGTCCGTGCCGGCGCTGATGCTGGAGGCCGCCGTCAGCCCCGCGGTCGGGGCGGCCTCGCCGATCTCGCTGGGCTCGACGTGGCCCTGGCGCCCGGCCTTGGGCGTGAACAGCCAGATCCGCCCGCCGTCGGCCAGCGAGGTCAGGGCGTCGACCAGGTTGTCCACCAGGTCGCCGTCGTCCTCGCGGTGCCAGAGCACGACGGCGTCCACCACGTCCTCGAAGTCCTCGTCGACCAGGTCCGCGCCGATCGCCTCCATGACGGCCTGACGCAGTTCCTCGTCGCAGTCCTCGTCCCAGCCGAGCTCCTGCACCACTTCGCCCGCCTGGAAGCCCAGACGCGCCGCCAGCGGGTTGGCGGCGGCCGGAACCGAGTCCGCGACCGCGCCCACGGAACTGTCCTCCTTCATGTCGTTCTGCATTCCCCTAGTCCATACGCCGAAAGCCCAAGACGCAACTACCCGTTGGGCGGCGAGTCCGGCGGGGTGTCGCCGCGAGCCCCGCTCCACCCCGCCGGACCGGGCCGCGAACGCGCCGGTCCCGGGCGCCGGCGCCCGGATCGGACCAGGTGCGCGCGGGGTGCGGCGGGCGCGATTCCGGCTCCCGGAACCGGTGTCGGACCACCCTCCTGCACGCATTTATCCTGGTTACCACCCAGTAGATGTGACGCCCACTGCCTGCACGTCAGAAGATGGTGGACGATAAGACCGAGAAGATCTACAAGATCGATGTCTAGGTTGAAGGACGAACGTGGCACCCGGACAAGAGCGTTTCCCGATCATCAGTGACGGCCTGCCCACTCAGCTGCCGGACGTGGACCCCAACGAGACGGCTGAGTGGATCGAGTCCTTGGACTCGGTCGTCAACGAGCAGGGCCGCCAGCGTGCGCGGTACCTGATGCTGCGCCTGCTCCAGGAAGCCCGCGCGAAACAGGTCGGCGTGCCTGGCCTGCGCTCCACGGACTACATCAACACCATCCCGCCGGAAGCCGAGCCGTGGTTCCCGGGCGATGAGGACATCGAGCGCCGGATCCGGGCGTTCATCCGCTGGAACGCCGCCATCATGGTGTCCCGGGCCAACCGGCCGGGGCTGGGCGTCGGCGGCCACATCGCCACGTATGCCTCGGCGGCCTCGCTCTACGAGGTCGGCTTCAACCACTTCTTCCGCGGCAAGGACCACGGCGAGTCCGGCGACCAGATCTACATCCAGGGCCACGCCTCCCCGGGCGTGTACGCGCGCGCGTTCCTGGAGGGCCGGCTCACCGAGCAGCACCTGGACGGCTTCCGCCAGGAGGTCTCGCAGGCGCCGTTCGGGCTGCCGTCCTACCCGCACCCGCGCCTGATGCCGGACTTCTGGGAGTTCCCGACCGTCTCGATGGGCCTGGGCCCGATCGGCGCGATCTACCAGGCCCGGTTCAACAAGTACCTGTACTCCCGGGGCATCGCGGACACCTCGCGCAGCCATGTCTGGGCCTTCCTCGGCGACGGCGAGACCGACGAGCCGGAGTCGCTCGGCGCGATCGGCCTGGCCGCCCGCGAGGAGCTGGACAACCTGACCTTCGTGATCAACTGCAACCTGCAGCGCCTGGACGGCCCGGTGCGCGGCAACGGCAAGATCATCCAGGAGCTGGAGTCCACCTTCCGCGGCGCCGGCTGGAACGTCATCAAGGTGATCTGGGGCCGGGACTGGGACCAGCTGCTGGCCCAGGACACCGACGGCGCCCTGGTCAACAAGATGAACACGACCCCGGACGGCCAGTTCCAGACCTACTCGGTGGAGACCGGCTCCTACATCCGGGAGCACTTCTTCGGCGACGACGCCCGGCTGCGCAAGATGGTCGCCGGGATGTCCGACGACGACCTGCGCCTGCTCTCCCGCGGCGGCCACGACTACCGCAAGGTGTACGCGGCGTTCAAGGCGGCGCGCGAGCACACCGGCCAGCCGACGGTGATCCTGGCCCACACCATCAAGGGCTGGACGCTGGGCGAGCACTTCGAGGCGCGCAACGCCACGCACCAGATGAAGAAGCTCACCAAGGCCGAGCTGAAGGCGTTCCGGGACCGGCTGCACCTGCCGATCACCGACGCCCAGCTGGAGGCGGACCTGCCGCCGTACTTCCACCCGGGCGAGAACTCCCCGGAGATCCAGTACATGCAGGAGCGCCGGGCCGCGCTCGGCGGGTACCTGCCGCGCCGGCAGATCCGCTCCAAGCCGCTGATCCTGCCCGGCGACGACGTCTACGGGCAGCTCAAGAAGGGCTCGGGCAAGCAGGAGCTGGCCACCACCATGGCCTTCGTCCGGCTGCTGAAGGACCTGATGCGGGACAAGAACATCGGCGCCCGGTTCGTGCCGATCATCCCGGACGAGGCCCGCACGTTCGGCATGGACTCGCTGTTCCCGACCGCGAAGATCTACTCGCCGCACGGGCAGACCTACGAGGCCGTGGACCGCGACCTGCTGCTGTCGTACAAGGAGTCGACGCAGGGCCAGATCCTGCACGAGGGGATCAGCGAGGCCGGCTCGACGGCGTCCCTGGTCGCCGCCGGCACCGCGTACGCCACGCACGGCGAGGCCACGATCCCGGTCTACATCTTCTACTCGATGTTCGGCTTCCAGCGCACCGGCGACCAGTTCTGGCAGATGTCCGACCAGCTCGGCCGCGGTTTCGTCCTGGGCGCCACGGCCGGCCGCACCACGCTGACCGGCGAGGGCCTGCAGCACGCCGACGGGCACTCGCACCTGATCGCCTCGACGAACCCGGCCGTGGTGGCCTACGACCCGGCGTTCGCCTTCGAGATCAGCCACATCGTGCAGGACGGTCTGCGCCGCATGTACGGGTCCTCCGAGCAGCACCCGCACGGCGAAGACGTGTTCTACTACATGACCGTCTACAACGAGCCGTACCAGCAGCCGGCCGAGCCGGCCGGCGTGGACCCCGAGGGCATCCTCAAGGGCCTGTACCGCTACCAGGCGGCCCCCGAGGGCCCGGCCGACCGTCCGAAGGCGCAGATCCTGGCCTCCGGCGTCGGCGTCACCTGGGCGCTGAAGGCGCAGCGGCTGCTGGCCGAGGAGTGGGGCGTGGCCGCCGACGTGTGGTCCGCGACCTCCTGGACCGAGCTGCGCCGGGACGCGCTGGCCGCCGACGAGCGCGCCCTGCTCTACCCGGAGGAGGAGGCCCGAGTACCGTACGTCACCCGGACGCTCGGGAGCACCGAGGGCCCGATCGTGGCGGTGTCGGACTGGATGCGCGCGGTTCCGGACCAGATCGCCCAGTGGGTGCCCGGCGACGCGGTCTCCCCGCAGCGCTACAGCTCGCTGGGGGCCGACGGCTTCGGCTTCGCCGACACCCGCGGCGCGGCCCGGCGGTTCTTCCACATCGACGCCGAGTCGGTGGTGACCGCGGTCCTTCAGCAGTTGGCCAAGCGCGGCGAGGTCAAGCGCGAGGCGCCGGCCGAGGCGATCCGCAAGTACCAGCTGCACGACGTGCGGGCCGCGGGCGCCGGCCCGACCGGCGGGGAGGCCTAGCCTTCCGGCGGCCCGCGCGAGCGGGCCGCCGCCCGCCCCGCGCACAGACAAGTGCCCCGGCCGTCCTTCGACGACCGGGGCACTCCGCTTGACCGGCGGCGGGACTGCGGGAACCGCTGCCGGAGAAACGTCAACGCGCCTTGCGGAACCCCCCACGAGTTCCGCAAGACGCGACACGACCGAGCGTCACAACCACCCGTTGGACAGTGGCGGCGGGGCCCGGACTCCGCCCCACGCAGCCGGGCACCGCCGCACATCCGTTGCGAACTTCTCGGCTCGCATGGTCGAGATTAGGCATTGCCGGACACGGAAGCGAGAATCCCGTACAACTCCGTACACTCGTTCCGCAGGCCTCAGACCTGCGGCTTCTGCGGTGAGCGGCGTACGGAGGAGATACGGAGGAGGGCACGGTGACGGACACGGCGATCTCCACGGCGCCGGACCCGACCGGAGTCGCCGGACTGGCGGAGTTCATCGAACAGCTCCGCCTGCTGCGAGCACATGCCGGAAATCCGTCGTTTCGCACGCTGGCCAAGCGGGTCGGCCCGCTGCTGCGGCCGCCGCAGGAGCTCACCCACTCCACGGTCAGCGACGTCTTCGACCCGAGCCGCCGCCGCCTGAACCAGGAACTCGTGGCCGCGATCGTGCTCGCGCTCGGCGTGCCGGAGTCGCAGGTGCCGCTGTGGCGCGCGGCCTGCGTGCAGGCGCACGCCGCCGAGCGGCCGGCCGGCGCGGCCGGCGTGTTCCGCCAGCTGCCGGCCGAGCTCGCCACCTTCACCGGCCGCCGCGAGCAGGTGGCCGAGCTGCTGGCCTGGGCCGAGCGGGCCGAGCCGACTGAGCGGGCCGAGCGGGCCGAGCGGGATGAGTTGGCTGAGCGGGCCGAGCGGACCGAGCGGGCCGAGCCGGCCGGCGAGTCGGTGGACGGCGGCGCCTCCGGGGTCGTCGTCGCCGCCATCGAGGGCATGGCCGGCGTCGGCAAGACCCAGCTCGCCATCCGCACCGCCCACGAGCTGGTCCGCGCCGGCCGCTTCGCCGACGTCCAGCTCTACGTCAACCTCCGCGGCTTCGACGCCGAGGCCGCGCCCGCCGACCCGGCCGAGGTCCTGGACTCCTTCCTGCGCCAGCTGGAGGTCCCGGCCCGGCAGATCCCGGCCGGGCGCGCCGAGCGCGCGGCGATGTTCCGCGACCGGATCGCCGGCCGCCGGGCCCTGCTGGTCCTGGACAACGCCGCCGACGAGGCCCAGGTCACGGACCTGCTGCCGGCCGGACCGGGCTGCCTGGTGCTGGTCACCAGCCGACGCAACCTGGCAGGGCTGGACGGCGCGCACCTGGTCCGGCTCGACGTCTTCGCCCCGCGCGAGGCGCTGGAGCTGCTGGGCCGGGTGGTCGGGGCCGAGCGGGTGGTGGCCGAGCCGGAGGCCGCCGAGGAGGTGGTGCGCCGGTGCGGGCTGCTGCCGCTGGCGGTCTCGCTGGCCGCGGCCCGGCTGCGCTCGCGCCCGGCGTGGGGCCTGGCCCGGCTGGCCGCGTACCTGCGGGACAGCGGCCTGGACGCGGTCCGGGCCGGCGGCCGCGAGCTGCGCCCGGTGTTCGAGCTGTCCTACCGCGACCTGCCGCCGCACACCGCGCGCGCGTTCCGGCTGCTGAGCCTGCACCCGGGACGCGGCGTCACCGCCGGCGCGGTCGCGGCGCTGGCCGGCACCTCGGAGGCGGACGCCCGCGCGATGCTGGAGGTCCTGCTCGACGAGAGCCTGGTCGAGCAGCGCACCGCCGATCGCTACGAGCTGCACGACCTGCTGCACGCCTACGCCCTGGAGCGCGCCGGGGCCGACGAGGCCGGGCCGGAGCGCGCCGAGGCGCTGGCCCGGCTGCTGTCCTGGTACCTGCACACCGTGGAGAACCTCTCCCGCGCAGTGGAGACCCGCCGCCTGCTGGAGACGGTCGAGCCGCGCCCCGGCGAGCCGGAGCCGCCGTTCTTCGCCACCGCGCCGGAGGCCATGGCCTGGTACGACGCCGAGCGCGAGAACCTCGGCGCGGTGATCGCCGCCGCCGCCGAGGCCGGCCACCACGCCGTGGCGCTGCGGCTGCCGGTCACGCTGCTGGGCTGCTACCAGCTGCGCAAGGACTGGGTCCGCTGGCGGTCCGGCTACGAGACCGGCCTGGCCAGTGCGCGCGGGCTGGAGGACCGCGCGGCGGAGGGCCGGCTGCTGAACGGTCTGGGCCTGGTGCGGTTCGACGTCGGCGAGTACGAGGCGGCGATCGAGGTCTACCGCGAGGCGCTGGCGCTGGCCGAGGAGGTGGGCAACCGGCCGCAGGTGGCCTCGATCCTGGGCAACATCGGGGACTGCCACTGCCGGCTCGGCGACCTGGCCACCGCCGAGACGGTGATCAAGGAGAGCCTGGAGATCTTCCGCGACGTCGGCCTGCCGCAGAACCTGGCCTCCTCGCTGTGCAACTACGGCGTGCTGCTGCACGAGGCCAAGCGGAACGACGAGGCGCACGCCACCTATGTCGAGGCCCAGGCCGCGGCGCAGGCCGCCGGGAACCGCCGCTACGAGGCGATCATCGTCTTCAACCGGGCCGAGGTCTGCGTGGATCTGGGCCGGACGGCCGAGGCCGAGGACGACTTCCGGCTGGCGCTGGCGGCGTCCCGGGAGGCCGGGGACCGCCCCACGGAGGCGGAGACGCTGCGGGCCCTGGCGCGGGTGCTGACGGCCCGTGAGCGGCCCGCTGAGGCGCTGGCGGCGCTGGAGGAGTCCGTGGCCCTGTACGAGGCCCTGGGGTCGCCTGAGGCCGCTCTGGGGCGGGAACTGGTGGCCGCGGCGCGGGAGCGGGCGGCTGCGGCGCGGGAGCAGCAGGCGGCCCGGGCGCGGGAGCAGGGGGCGGCCCCGGCGCGCGAGCAGGTGGCGGAAGGCTGAACCGCGTCCGGCGCGCGCCTCAGGCCCCCGCGCGCTGCCGGTCCGCGTCCCGGTCCCGGTGCGGCTCCATCGGCGGGCTGCCGATCGGCAGGCACGTCTGGCACTGCGGCTCCTCGACCGGGTGCTCGGGCGTGGGCTGCACGACGCGGTCCCGGATCCCGAACCACGCGATCGCGCCGGAGACCGCGAACAGCAGCGCCGAGAGCATCATGGCCTTGCTGAACGCCGGCTCCAGCTCCGCCGGGTCGGCGTAGCCCTCGCCCTTCAGCCCGACCAGCAGCGGGAACGCCGCGACCGCCAGCGCCCCGGCGGCCCGCGCCACCGCGTTGTTGACGCCGCTGGCGATGCCCGCGCGCTCGACGGTGGTGGAGTTCAGGACGGTCACCGTCACCGGCACGGCGATCATCACCAGGCCGAGGGAGAACACCAGCAGCGCCGGGAAGATGTGGGCCCAGTAGTTCGGGTGGTGGCCGGCGGTGGCCAGGATCAGGGTGCCGACCGCGGTGAGCGCGCCGCCGGCGGTCATCAGGCGGCGCGGGCCGATCTTGGTGGTCAGCCCGCCGACCCGGGAGGACAGCAGCATCATGACGATCGTGGTCGGCAGCGAGGCCAGACCGGCGGCCAACGGCTTGTAACCGCCGACCACCTGGAGGTAGGTGGCGAAGAAGAAGAACACCGCGCCGAGCGCGCCGTAGGCGGTCAGGGTCAGCGCGTTGGCGGCGCTGAACTCCCGCGAGCCGAACAGCGACAGCGGCATCATCGGCGCCGGCGAGCGGCGCTCGACGAGCACGAAGGCCACCAACCCGGCCACGCCCAGCAGCCCGGTCAGGACCACGCTGGGCGCCCCGAGCCCCTTGGCCCCGGCCTCCACCAGCGCGTAGGTGACGCCGGCCAGGCCCACGGCGCCGAGCACTGCCCCCGGCACGTCGAAGTGCCCGGTGGTGGTCTCGCGCGACTCCGGGACGTAGCGCAGCGCGATAGCCACGACCGCGGCGGCCAGCGGCAGGTTGATCAGGAAGATCCACCGCCAGGAGGCGTACTCGATCAGCCACCCGCCGACCAGCGGCCCGGCGGCGCCGGCGATGCTGGCCAGCCCGGACCAGGCGCCGACCGCCTTGGCACGGTCGTCGGGATGGAACACCGACTGGATGAGCGCGAGCGCGCCGGGGGTCAGCAGAGCGCTGCCGACGCCTTGCAGCGCGCGGAACGCCACCAGGAAGCCGATGCTCGGCGCCAGCCCGCAGGCCAGCGAGGCCAGCGCGAACCAGACCACGCCGATGAGGAACACCCGCCGCCGCCCGAACCGGTCGCCGAGCGAACCCCCGACGAGCACGAACGCGGCGAGGGTGAGGGTGTAGCCGGTGACGGTCCACTGCAAGCCGGCCAGCGCGGCCCCGAACTGCTTGCCGATGGCCGGCAGCGCGATGTTAACGACGGTGCCGTCGAGAAAGGCCATCGCCGAGCCGAGGATGGTGGTGGCCAGGACACCGCGCCCGACCGGGGTGCCGAGACGGACCGTGCCCGCCACCGCCGACGGGGATCCGGCCATCACAGCTCGCTCACCATGACGACCATCGTGGCACGCGGGACCGGACGCCGCACGACACGGCGATCGGCGACGCACGAGGCGCAAGGCGGGGGCGCAGGGCGCGACGAAAGAGACCAGGCGGCCGGATTCGAACCGGCGTCCTCCACGGATCCGCAGTCCGGGCGCGACTACCTCTGCGCTACACCTGGTGGGTCCCGGGCGGCCGGATTCGAACCGACGTCCTCCGCCTTGGAAGGGCGGCGTGACTTCCACTGCACTACACCCGGGATGGGGTCAACCGTAGCCCGCGACACAAGACTCAGGCGGCCCGGGCGGCCGGATTCGAACCGGCGTCCTCTCGATTTTGGAGACCGAGCGCGACCACCATCTGCGCTACACCCGGGATGGGGACCAACGTAGCTTGCGACGCACCGCTAACAGCCCGGGCGGCCGGATTCGAACCGACGTCTTCCAGTTTTTGCCAAACCGGTGTGACTTCCACTGCACTACACCCGGGATGAGCGGCGCGAACGGCCGGATTCGAACCGGCGTCCTCTCAGTTTATGAGACCGAGCGCGACCACCATCTGCGCTACGTCCGAGCCGGGTCGAGCTTGGCCGATCAGAGGCCGGCCGCGCAACCTGCCACCACGTCGGGCAGCGGGTCGTCGGCCCCTGACATCAGAGCATTGATTACTGCGCGCCAGCGTTCCGGTCGGCCGTCGAGTGTGGCGCGGACGGCGTCCTCCAGCGGCCAGGCCAGCGGATCGTCCACGACCGTGTCGGTCCGGCGGCCGGGTACCGGCTTCGGGGCGTCATCCGGCGGGAATTGCGCGGCGGTAATCAGCGGGGCGGCGTCGGCCGCGGCCATCGAGGCCCGCACTGCCGGGTGCATCCGGTCCAGGGTGCCGACCCGGTCCAGTTCCAGCGCCCATACCGGTTCCAGGCCGGCCAGCTCGGCGAGGCGGATGTAGCAGGACAGCAGGCCCGGGCCCTCGATGCGGACCGCGGCCTGCCGGACCGCCTCGTGCACCCACTCCGCGTCGGTGGCGCTCCACAGCGGCGCCAGCTGCGCGGGGGTCGGCCGGGCGGAGAGCATGGAGGCGTACCACTCGGTGTCGAACTCCGGGTACGGCGCCATCCGGAAGATCGCGGTGCACAGTGCCTCGTCGCTGTCCGGGCGCTGGAACACCCGGCGGCACAGGTCGCCGGTGACCAGGCCGGGCGCCAGCAGGCTTCGCAGGACGCTGTCGGGCGTCGCCGGGTTGCTGGCGAGCGCCTCGCGTTGGCGGTCGCGCAGGTGCCGATGGGCCTCGGCCTTCGGCTCGTCGGTGAGCACGAAGTCGACCACGGCGCGCGGCAGCGGCGCGTTGTGCGCCACCGCGACGGCGAACACGGCGTCGTCGTCGCGGTTGATGGTGGCCAGCGACGGCGGGTGCTCGGCGGAGGGGCCGTAGGGGAAGTCGTCGGACTCCCGCAGCAGCTGCGCGACCACCGTCGGCGGCGCCAGGGACAGCAGGGCGTTGGTGACGACCCAGCGGTCCCACAGGCCGCGGCGGCTGAAGACGTCGACGCCGCGCAGGAACACGCGCTCGTGGGCCAGCCGCCCGAAGGACTGCAACGTCTCCTGCACGCCGGTCAGGACCCGGTGCCAGCGCCCGACCTGCGCGCCGAGTTCCTCGCCGACCAGCCGCCGCAGCTCCCACGCCAGATCGGCGCGCGCCCGGCGGGCCCGGTCCACGCGGCCGTCGGGGCCGACGGTCCGGTCGTGGGCGGCCAGCTCGACGATCGCCGCGCCCGGCTGGCCGTCCCGGACCAGGGTGGCGGCGTCGATGCTGCCGCGTTCCAGGCCGCGGATCAGGAGCGCCCGGTAGCTCGGCGCGGCGCGGGTCACCTCCGGCTGCACCCACGGCTGCGGCAGCAGGTAGTCGTGGAAGGCGCTGCGGGCGGTCGCGAGGTCCGGCGCCGGGTGCATCAGGATATTGCGACCACGGCCGGCCATCACCACCGGCCGTCGGCCGCGCGCCTCGGTGCCGAACCGTTCGCGCAGCAGCCGGGTGACGCCGCCGCTGGCGTCCGGGGCCGGTCCGGCCGCGTCGCCGAATGCCAGCCGGCGGGCCACGGCGCGCGCGACGCGTTCGGCGGGATGCGCCGCCAGCTGCTCGGCGACGATCGGGCACAGCTCGGCGCGCGGATCGACGACGCCCTCGGCGAGTTCGGCCGCGTCGACCAGCGCCAGGACCCGGACGACGTCGTCGGCGCGCGCCGAGGCCAGCAGGGTCAGCAATCGAGCAGCACCGGCAGCGGTCATGGCCGGACCGCCGATGGGACCGCCATGCCGCCCATCCGTAGCTCCGTCCCGTCGGTTCGCGTCCTGCGGCCTCATCCCGGCGGCATTCGTGGTTCCGGCCGTCAGCAGTAGTCCCGAGTACCTGAGCAGTCGCGTTCAGTCGCCCTTAAGTGGTCGCCTCTGTCCTCGCCCTTCGCGGCGCGCTCTAATCCACCCAGTCCCGAAGCAGGGCGACTGCCTTGAGACGGCGCGGGTTCCCTTCGACATGCTCGCTGATCAGGTCGGTGTATGGCCAGGGCTCGATCATCGGCGCGCCGAGTTCCATAGCGGTTCCCGGCACCCCGATCGTCAGCGGTACCGCCTCCGCGGCGGCCAGGATCGGCGCGATATCCCCGTCCGCCATGGAGGCGCGTACCGGACCGGCCATCTTCTCCAGCCGCCCGACGCGCTCCTGCTCCAGCGCCCACACGGGTTCTGGTCCGGCGGTGCGGGCCAGCGTGGCGTACCCGGCCCAGCGGAGCGCCGGCAGCGACAGCCGGCTGTTGAGGCGCTTCAACAGCCAGTGCACCAGGACCGGATCGCCGGACGCCAGCAGCGGTTCCATCAGCCGGGTGTCGTCCTCGTCGCCGACCGAGCCGCCGCTGACCGAGCCGTCGCGGAACCGGCCACGGACCAGACCGTCGCGGAACCCGGGCTCAAAGCCGCCGGCCGCCTCGGCGCGCCGCACACATCCGACCCGGAGCGTCCGGTCGGCCGCGCTGTCGAGATAGACCTCCTGGAGCACTTCGACGTCGGCCGGTTTCCGCAGCACTCGTTCACGCAGTCCGGCGGCGAGCATGCCGGGGTTGCGGAAGTAGGCCTGGAGCATGGCCGGTGTGGACTTCTCGCCGCCCAGCGCGTAGGCGACCAGCTTCGGCACGATCGGGCCGCGGTCCATGACGCGGGTCAGGATGCCCCGTGACGGCTCGCTGGAAGCGCACTGGTCCAGGAACAGATCCACCAGCGTCGGCGGCGCCATCGCCAACAGCACCGCCGACGCGTCGATGCCGCGCGGCCAGCGCGGCGCGCGGCCCTCGTCCTTGGCATGTCCGGGTATCCGGTCGTACTCGCCGCGGTCCTCGTGCAGCGCGACCGATTCGATCAGGGCGGGCACCGTGCCGCCCCAGGAGCCGGCGCGCGCGATCGCCGCGAGCCACAGCTCCGGGTCCTCGCCGAACCACCGGTCCAGGATCCCGGCGACCACCGCGAGCAGTGCGCGCCGGCAGGTCTCGAAATCGCTCGCCGTGATCGCCAGCCCGGCGGGCTGCCGGCCCCCCAGGTACTGCTCGGCCAGCCCGTCGATCGGGACCAGCAGGCCGAGCAGCTCAGCGGCCGGACGCGTCAGCAGCACCGCGTCGGCGGCGTCCAGCGAGCCGGCCATCAGGCCCCTGATCACGAGGGCGCGCCGCGCGAAGTGGGCGCCGCCGCCGAGCGGCACCGGCCGGGACCGGGGGCACAGGGCGGCCAGGTCCCGCGCGTCGGGCCGGACCTTCGTCGGATGGGGCTCGGCGGAGCCGTCGTCACGCATGCCGACCATCATCGGGGACGGCGGCGGGGCCCGGCCCGGGATTTCCGGGCCGGGCCCCGCCGGCGGCGATCGCGCGTCCGCCCTCCGGACCGGGCGACTCAGGCCTCGATGTTGCTCATCACGTGCTTGATCCGGGTGTAGTCCTCGAAGCCGTACAGCGACAGGTCCTTGCCGTAGCCGGAGTGCTTGAACCCGCCGTGCGGCATCTCGGCGACCAGCGGGATGTGGGTGTTGATCCACACGCATCCGAAGTCCAGCGCCCGGGCCGCGCGCATCGCCTTGCCGTGGTCCTTGGTCCACACCGAGGACGCCAGCGCGTACTCGACGTCGTTGGCCCAGGCCAGCGCCTGCTCCTCGCCGGAGAACCGCTGCACGGTGATCACCGGGCCGAAGACCTCGTTCTGGACGATCTCGTCGTCCTGCTTCAGGCCGGAGACCACGGTGGGGGCGAAGAAGTACCCGGTGTCGCCGACCCGCGCGCCGCCGGCCTCGATCGTGGCGTGCGCCGGGAGCCGCTCGATGAAGCCGGTGACGTGGCGCAGCTGGTTGGCGTTGTTCAGCGGCCCGTAGAGCACGTCCTCGTCATCGGGCTTGCCGGTCTTGGTGTTGCGCGCGGCCTCGGCCAGCTTGGCCACGAACGCGTCGTGCACCGAGTCCTCCACCAGCACGCGGGTGGCGGCGGTGCAGTCCTGTCCGGCGTTGAAGTACCCGGCGACCGAGATGCCCTCGACCGCGGCGTCGAGGTCGGCGTCGGCGTAGACGATGACCGGCGCCTTGCCGCCGAGCTCCAGGTGCACCCGCTTGACGTCGGCGGCGGCGCTCCTGGCCACCTCCATGCCGGCCCGCACCGAACCGGTGATGGAGGCCATCGCCGGGGTCCGGTGCTCGACCATGGCCCGGCCGGTGTCGCGGTCGCCGCAGATCACGTTGAACACGCCGGCCGGCAGGATCTCGCCGATGATCTCGGCCATCAGCAGCGTGGAGACCGGGGTGGTGTCGGAGGGCTTGAGCACCACGGTGTTGCCGGCGGCGATCGCCGGGGCGAACTTCCACACCGCCATCATCGCCGGATAGTTCCAGGGCGCGACCTGCGCGCACACCCCCACCGGCTCGCGCCGGACCCAGGAGGTGTGCCCGGCCAGGTACTCGCCGGAGGCGGCGCCGTCGAGCATCCGGGCGGCGCCGGCGAAGAAGCGGATCTGGTCGACCATCGGGGGCAGTTCCTCGGAGGCGGTGAGCCCCAGCGGCTTGCCGGTGTTCAGGGACTCGGCGGCGACGAGGTCCTCGGCGCGCGCCTCGATGGCGTCGGCGACCTTCAGCAGCAGCCGCTGCCGTTCGGCCGGCGTGGTGTCGCGCCAGCCCGGGAAGGCGTCGGCCGCGGCCTTCATGGCGGCGTCGACGTCGGCGGCCTCGGAGACCGGGGCGTGCGCGATCACCTGCTCGGTGACCGGGTCGATGATCGGGCTGGTCCGGCCGGACACGGTGCCGGCCGGCTTGCCGCCCACGTAGTTGCGCAGCTGACGGGGTTCCACGGAGTTGCTCCCTTGTGCCGCCGCGACCTCCTCGTCGCGGCATCTGACATGTTTCGTACCCACAGCACGGTGCGCGCCGGGCCAGGCTCGATACGAGCGGGACGGCCGCCTGCGACGGTGGTCCCCCGCCCTTCGAGCCTACACGCCGACCCCGGTGCTGACGATGGATTCAGTTCCCAAAAACGCGTTCGCGTACGGATTCCATCGCTGAAGCCTTGCCAAGATACCGTTCCGGTTGCCACAATCCCACCTGTGACCGACAGGACCGACCGGGCGGACCGAACCAACTCCGGGGCCGCCTTCCACCTGGACCCGCTGTCGAAGGCGATCATCGAGCAGCTGCAGCAGGACGGCCGCCGCGCCTACGCCACCATCGGCCGCGCGGTGGGCCTCAGCGAGGCCGCCGTGCGCCAGCGGGTGCAGAAACTGATCGACGCCGGTGTAATGCAGATCGTGGCGGTCACCGACCCGCTGACGGTCGGCTTCCACCGGCAGGCCATGATCGGCATCCGCGCCGAGGGCGACCTGGAGCCGGTGGCCGACGCTTTGGCCGCCATGGCGGAGGTGGACTACGTGGTGATGACCGCCGGGTCCTTCGACCTGCTGGTGGAGGTGGTCTGCGCGGACGACGACCACCTCCTGGAGATCATCAATAAGCGGATCCGGAGCCTGCCGCAGGTGCGCTCCACGGAATCTTTCGTCTATCTGAAGCTTCGCAAACAAACTTACACCTGGGGCGCCCTGTAGCGGTAAGAACGGCGCTCCACCGGGCCCGTCCCCGAACGATCCCCCATCAGCTGAGGAAGCAGCAATGAGCACAGACAGCCTGGACCAGGCCGCCTACGACCATCTGTGGATGCACTTCACCCGGATGTCGGGCTACCGGGACAACCCGGTACCGACCATCGTCCGGGGCGAGGGCGCCCGCATCTTCGACCGCGCCGGCAAGAGCTACCTGGACGGCCTGGCCGGCCTGTTCGTGGTGCAGGCCGGGCACGGCCGGGTGGAACTCGCCGAGGCCGCCTACAAGCAGGCGCAGGAGCTGGCCTTCTTCCCGCTGTGGAGCTACGCGCACCCGCAGGCCATCGAGCTGGCCGACCGGCTGGCCGACTACGCCCCCGGCGACCTGAACAAGGTCTTCTTCACCACCGGCGGCGGCGAGGCCGTGGAGACCGCCTGGAAGCTCGCCAAGCAGTACTTCAAGCTGGTCGGCAAGCCGATGAAGCACAAGGTCATCTCGCGGGCCATCGCCTACCACGGCACCCCGCACGGCGCGCTGTCCATCACCGGCATCCCGGACGCCAAGAAGTACTTCGAGCCGCTGGTGCCCGGGGCGTTCAAGGTCCCGAACACCAACTTCTACCGGGCCGCGGAGATCACCGGCGTACCGGCCCTGGGCGAGGACCTGGAGGCCTTCGGCCGCTGGTGCGCCGACCAGGTGGAGTCGATGATCCTGGCCGAGGGCGCGGACACCGTGGCCGCGGTGTTCGTCGAGCCGGTGCAGAACTCCGGCGGCTGCTTCCCGCCGCCGCCCGGGTACTTCCAGCGCCTGCGCGAGATCTGCGACCGGCACGACGTGCTGCTGGTCTCCGACGAGGTGATCTGCGCGTTCGGCCGGCTGGGCACGATGTTCGCCTGCGACAAGTTCGGCTACGTGCCGGACATCATCACCTGCGCCAAGGGCATGACCTCGGGCTACTCCCCGATCGGCGCGGCCATCGTCTCCGACCGGATCGCGGCGCCGTTCTACGAGGGCACCAACTACTTCCCGCACGGCTACACCTTCGGCGGCCACCCGGTCTCGGCGGCGGTGGCGATGGCGAACCTCGACCTGTTCGAGCGCGAGGGCCTGAACCAGCACGTGCTGGACAACGAGGGCGCGTTCCGGTCCACCCTGGACAAGCTCAAGGACCTGCCGATCGTCGGCGACGTCCGGGGCGACGGGTACTTCTACGGCATCGAACTCGTCAAGGACAAGGACACCAAGCAGACCTTCGACGACGACGAGTCCGAGCGGCTGCTGCGCGGCTTCCTGTCCAAGGCGCTGTACGACGCGGGCCTGTACTGTCGGGCCGACGACCGGGGCGACCCGGTGGTGCAGCTGGCGCCGCCGCTGATCATCGGGCAGTCCGAGTTCGACGAGATCGAGCAGACGCTGCGCTCGGTGCTCACCGAGGCCTGGACCCGCCTGTAACTCCGCCGGCGGTACGCGGCGCCCCCGGACCCCGGTCCGCGGGCGCCGTTTCCGACCCCGACCCGAAGGCCCTGATAACCGATGAACCAGCCCGTCGCCGAGCCGCTGGGCTCCACCGCCCGCACCCGGCTGCGCCGCCTCCCGGAGAAGGCCGCCACCGACCGCGCCGCGCTGCACGCGGTGCTGGACGCCGGCCTGGTCGCGCACGTCGCGGTCACCGACAGCTCCGGTCCGAACGGCGCGGCCCAGCCCTACATCCTGCCGGTGGCCTACGCCCGCGACGGCGAGCGGGTGCTGTTCCACGGCTCCACCGGCTCGCGGCTGTTCCGCGGCCTGGCCGAGGGCGCGCCGACGTGCCTGACCGTGACCCTGCTCGACGGGCTCGTCGTGGCCCGCTCGGCGTTCGAGTCCTCCATGCAGTACCGCGGCGCGATGGTGCTGGGGTCGTGCCGGATGGTGCCCGAGGGCGAGAAGGAGCGGGCCCTGGAGCTGATCACCGAGCACCTGATGCCGGGGCGGTGGAAGGAGCTGCGGGCGCCCAAGCGCAAGGAGCTCGCCGCGACGGTGGTGCTGGCGCTGCCGCTGACCGAGGCGTCGGTGAAGATCTCCGACGGCGGCCCCACCGACGATCCGGACGACCTGGACTCCCCGGTGTGGGCGGGCGTGGTGCCGCTGCACGAGGTGTACTGCGACCCGGTGCCGGCGGCGGATCTCGCGCCGGGGATCGACGTGCCGGCCTCGGTTCGGACCTGGCGCCGATGAGCCAGGTGAACGGGAAGCTGTCGCTGTGGCTGGACCAGGCGGCGGGTGCCGCGGCGGGGAGCGGGGCCGGAGACGGAGCCAGTTCCGGATCCGGGTCCGCGTCCGAGCCCGGGTCCGGGTCCGCGTCCGCATCCGGGGCGCGGGCGCCGCTGGACCGCGACCTCGACGCCGACGTCGCGATCGTCGGGGCCGGATACACCGGCCTGTGGACCGCGTACTACCTGGCGAAGGCCGATCCGTCGCTGCGGATCGTGGTGCTGGAGAAGGAGTTCGCGGGCTTCGGCGCGTCGGGACGCAACGGCGGATGGTGCTCGGCGCTGTTCCCGTCGTCGCTGGCGAAGGTGGCGTCGGTGGCGAAGGCCGCCGGGGCCAAGAACGGCCGGGAACGAGCGATCGCCTTGCAGCGCGCGATGAACGACACCGTCGACGAGGTCGGCCGGGTCGTGGCCGCGGAGGGCATCGACTGCCACTGGGCCAAGGGCGGCACCGTGGTGCTGGCCCGGACGCAGGTGCAGTACGAGCGGGCGAAGGCGGCGGTCGCCGAGGAGCGGTCGTACGGCTTCGGCGAAGAGGACATCAGGCTGCTGAATCGCGTCGAGGCGACCCGGATGGTCGGCGCGACCAACGTCCTCGGCGCCACCTACACGCCGCACTGCGCGGCGATCCAGCCCGCCCTGCTCGCCCGCGGCCTCGCGGAGGTCGTGGAGGGGCTCGGCGTCACGATCTACGAGGGCACGGCTGTCACGGCGATCGCCGACGGTGTCGTGAGCACCGCGCAAGGTGCGCACGTCACCGCCGACAAGGTGGTGCGCGCGACCGAGGGCTACACGTCCTCGATCGAGGGCTTCGACCGCGACCTGGCACCGGTGTATTCGCTGATGGTGGCCACCGAGCCGCTGTCCGACGAGGTCTGGGAACAGATCGGTTTGGCGCAGCGGCAGACGTTCTCGGACTTCCGGCACCTGATCATCTACGGCCAGCGCACGGCAGACGGCCGTCTGGCCTTCGGCGGCCGGGGCGCGCCGTATCACTTCGGATCGCGGATCGAGCCGCGCTTCGATCGGGACTCGCGTGTGCACACCGAAATCCGGCGCACATTGATAGAGCTGTTCCCGGTGCTGAAGAACATCCGGTTCACGCACGCGTGGGGTGGCGCGCTCGGCGTGCCGCGCGACTGGTTCGCCTCGGTCGGCTACGACCCGGAGCGGCGGCTGGCCTGGGCCGGCGGCTACGTCGGCGACGGCGTCGGCGCCACGAACCTGGCCGGGCGCACGCTGGCCGACCTGCTCGTCGGGCACGACACCGAGCTCACGCGGCTGCCGTGGGTGAACCACCGGTCCCGCCGCTGGGAGCCGGAGCCGCTGCGCTGGATCGGCGCCAACCTCGGGCTGCGGACGATGGACGCGGCCGACGCCGAGGAGGCGCGGACCGGGCGGCCGTCGGTGCGGGCGAAGGTGTTCGGGCGGTTCCTCGGGCACTGAATCAGGCTTCGGATCCGGCCCGGCCGAGGCCGCCGGCCCGGGCCGGCGCTACTTCTTGCAGCTGATCTTGATGGTGTCGGTACCCTGCGCCGCGACGAGGTCGATCGTGGACGACGAGATCGAGCCCTTCAGATGGACCGCGAACCGGCTGGACTGGTCGGACGACAGCTGGGTGTCGACCGATCCGGTGCCGGTCGGCACTCCGTTGATCGTGGCCGTGACCCCCGGCTCGTCGTCCTCGGTCAGCATCACCTTGCCGCCGTCCTGCTTCCAGGTGCCGCCCGGACCCTGGCCGTCCTTGCCGGTGACCTTCCACGTGCTGTCGCCGACGGTGAGGGTACCGGCGCCGGGCTGGTCGCCCTCGTCCGCCGAGTGCGCGACGGTCGTGCAGTTCCACGTGCCCTTCAAGGCGCCGCCCAGGCTGCCGCCGCCGGACAGGCCGAGGCCCAGCCCCACGCCGCCGCCGATCACGATGACGCCGGCCGCGACCGCCACCAGGATCCCGTTGGTGGTCTTGAGGAACGGCGGCTTGCCGGCGGCGCCGTAGCCGGGGCTCTGGACGCCTTGAGCGCTTTGGCTGCTCGCGGCGGCCTGGCGCAGCTGCTGCTCGAAGGCCGGGTTCACGGCGACCGCCTGCGCGATGGCCTGCACCAGCGCGGCGCGTGCCGTGTCGTCGCCGCCGTTCATGAACGCGTCGAGCGCCGTGGTGTCGGGCAGCCCGGACGCCACCGCCTGGTAGAGCCCCTGCCCGCCGGGCAGCTGTCCGGCCCGGAGCTGTTCGAGCCCTGAGACCACCCAGTCCGCGAATTCCATGTGCCCCCCTCGGTCGTCATGAACCGTAGCCATGCACCGGGGGAATGTATATCAAAGCACGAAAGCTTTGCCAGCCTCGTCGAAGCTCGCGTCCAGGATCAGGACGGGGTTTTCCAGGCCCCCGCCCTCGGCCCAGTGCTTGAGCGCGCCGGCGAAGGCCAGCAGGCCCAGACCCGCCGTGAACTGCAGGCGCGGCGTCGGCCCGGGCAGGTCCAGGCGCCGGGCGAGGGCCTCGGCGACGTCGTCGCGGAGCAGGTCCTGGCGCTCGGCGAACCGGGCTCGCAGGGCCGGGATTTCCAGGGTGTGGCGAATCAGCGCCACGGCCTTCTCGCGGTTGTCGACGAAGTGCTCCGCGGCGACGGCCTTGACCGCCTCGCGGATCGCGACGGCCGGCGGCTCGGCGGCGGGACGGGCCTCGACCTCGGCCACGATCTCGTCGCCGAGCAGGCTGAGGAAGGAGATGACCACGTCCTCCTTCGAGGCGAAGTACCGGAAGAAGGTGCGGCGGCTGACGCCGGCGGCGGCCGCGAGCTGGTCGACGGTGGTCTCCTCGAAGCCCCGCACGGCGAGCAGCCGCAGCGCGGCGTCGCCGAGCTCGTCGCGGACCAGCTGGCGTTTGCGCTCAGCCAGTGTCAGGCCTTGGGGTTCCGTTCTGCGCCGCACACTGCCACGGTATCAGCGCCTGCGCGCCGCGATTGACACTCAGTGTCATGTACGGCATCGTGTGCAGGGAAGGGATGCCGACCACCGGAGGACGTCATGGGCAAGTGGACCGCTGAAGCCATACCGGATCTGACCGGGAGGACGTATGTCGTCACCGGCGCGAACAGCGGGCTGGGGCTGGAGAGCACCCGGATGCTGGCGGCGCGCGGCGCGCACGTCGTGATGACCTCGCGCGACCGGCTCAAGGGCGAGGCGGCGCTCGCGCGGATCGGCCAGGACGTGCCCGGAGCCTCGCTGGAACTGCGGATTCTGGATCTGGCCGACCTGGAGTCGGTGCGCGCCTTCGCCGAGGGACTGCGCAACGACGCGACGCGGCTGGACGTGCTGATCAACAACGCGGGCGTGATGATGACGCCGCAGCGCACGACCAAGCAGGGCTTCGAGATGCAGTTCGGCACCAACCACTTGGGGCACTTCGCGCTCACCGGGCTGCTGCTGGACCTGCTGGCGGCCGGCGACGACCCGCGGGTGGTCACCGTCTCCTCGACGTTCCACAAGCAGGGGAAGATCGATTTCGACGACCTGATGCACGCCAAGGGCTACTCCCCCACCGCCGCCTACGCGCAGTCGAAGGTCGCGAACCTGTTGTTCGGATTCGAACTCCAGCGGCGGCTGACCGCGGCCGGCTCGCCGGTGCGCTCGCTCATGGCGCACCCCGGATACTCGAACACGAACCTGCAGTTCGCCGGGCCGACCGGGTGGCGCAAAGCGCTGATGCATGTCGCGAACCCGCTGATGGCCCAGAAACCCGCGATCGGCGCGCTGGCCGAAGTGCGTGCGGCGGTCGCGCCGGACGCGGTCGGCGGCCAGTACTACGGCTCGCCGTCCCTCTTCGAGAGCCGGGGCTGCCCCGAACTCGTCCAGCCCAGCCGACTGGCCCAGGACCCGCAGGTCGCGGCCCGGTTGTGGGACGAGTCGGAAAAACTCACCGGGGTCTTCTACGGGATCTAGCGGCTCGGGGCCCGGGACCAGGACCGGGCCGCCGGCCGTTCGCACGTCCGGCGCAACGTTGGTTAGTCCGTTGCGCCCTTCAGGGCACACGGGTGCTCGTGAGCATCCCGTCCGACAACCCGATCCTGCTGGCCCGCGACTTCGGGCCCGACGAGGTCTGCCTCGCTGTCGGCGAAGGCGAGATCGTGGCCCTCAGCGCGGCCTGCGACGAAGCGTTCCTGCGCGCGCTGTCCGGCGCCGACCCGGCCTGGCCGGGCGGGCTGTGGCTCAAGGGCGAGCCGCTGCACACCCAGCGCCCCGCCGCCCGCCTGCGCTACGCCCACAGCCGCTGCGCCGTCGCCCCGCGCGTGGGCAAGCTGCTGCCGGAGCTGACGGTGGCGGAGAACGTCGCACTGCCGCTGCTGCTGACCGGGCTGGGCCGGCAGGAGGCCCGCCGCCGCGCGCTGCGCTGGCTGGAGCGCCTGGACGTGATCGCCTGCGCCGAACTGCGCGTCGCCGACCTGGACCTGGCCGAGATGCGCCGGGTGGCGCTGGCCCGCGCGCTGGTCCTGGAACCGGCGATCCTGCTGGCCGAGGACCCGACCGAGGGACTGAGCAGCTCCGAGCGGTTCCACCTGCTGCGGATCCTGCGCGCGGCGTGCGGGACGCACGGCCTGACGATCGTGGTGGCCTCGGACGACGCGGACGTTGTGGCGTGGGCGGACCGGCGGATCGCGGTGAAGGTCGGCGGCGCTGAAGCGGTTGCAGAAGCGGTTACCGAACCCAGCACGGAGCCGACCGCCGAGCCGGTGCGGGAACCCGCGCTCCAGCCGGCCCCCGAACCGATCTCACTGTTCGGCCACGCCGCCCGCGCCATGCCGCACCGCATCGGACGGCACGCGCGCAGCGAGCACCGCGGCACACCGGTCGGCTCGGGCTCGGAGCGTGGACGGTGAGCATGCTCCGCCGACAGACGCAGGCCTTCGCTTCCGAAGCTTCGAAGTCCGGGACCGGCGCGAACGAGGAGGCGCGATGAGCATGCCCTCCGTCACCCCGATCACCCGCTTCGACTACCGCGTCCGCATCGCCGCCACCCTGCTGCGGGCCGCGCCGCGCCGCGAGCACCTGGTCGTCGGCGGCATGGTGGTGACCTCGGCGGCCGCCGCGTGGCCGCTCGGGGGCGCACTGGTGATGGTTCCGGCGCTGCTGGCGCTCGCGGCGTTGATCCGGCACCACCTCGACGGTCTCGACGCCCGGCGGGAGGCACTGGCCGCCGCTGGCGCGCGCCGCGCCGACACGGCCGTCATTCAGGCGGCCGGGCCGTTGTGCGCCACCGGGCTCGGCGCGCTGGTCGGGATCGTCGGGTCCGCCGCGCTCGGCCGGACCGGCACGCAGGCTCTCGCACCGGTCGTCATGGGCATCGTCGCGGCGCTCGTGGTCCGCCGGTCGTGGTTCGGCGCCCCGGCGCTCGGCGCCGCCTGCCTGGCCGCGCTCGTCACCGCCGCCGTGCCGCTCGTCGCCGCGACGCCATCGAGCCCGCCATCGGGCCTGCCATCGGGCCGGCAGGGGGCCCGCCTCGCCCAGGCCCCGGCCGACGCCTGGAGCGGCCTGTGGTCGACCGTGCTGCCCACCGTCCTGGCCGCCGTGCTGGTGCTGGCCGCGGTCCAGGCCGCCATCGTCCACCGGGAGCGGCTCCGGCGGCTCGGCCGCCGAGTGGCCGCCGCGGCCGGGCGCCGCCTGAGCGCGAGGAGCAGCGCATGATCCGGGCTGTAGGGCTCACCAAGCGGTACGGCGACCGGGTCGCCGTCGACCACGCCGAGTTCACCGTGGAGGCCGGGACCGTCACCGGGTTCCTCGGGCCGAACGGCGCCGGCAAGTCCACCACGATGCGGATGATCCTGGGGCTGGACCATCCGACCGAGGGCGCGGTCACCGTGGACGGCAAGCCGTACCGGCAGCTGCCGGTGCCGCTGCGGGAGGTCGGCGCGCTGCTGGACGCCAAGGCCGTGCACGGCGGCCGCTCCGCCTACAACCACCTGGCCTGCCTGGCCAAGTCGAACGGCATCCCGCTCAAGCGGGTCGACGAGGTCATCGCGCTGGTCGGCCTGGAGCAGGTGGCGAAGAAGCGCTCGAAGAACTTCTCGCTGGGCATGGGGCAGCGGCTGGGCATCGCCGCGGCGCTGCTCGGCGACCCCGGGACGCTGCTGTTCGACGAGCCGGTCAACGGCCTGGACCCGGAGGGCATCCTGTGGGTCCGGAACCTGATGAAGTCGCTGGCCGCGCAGGGCCGCACAGTGTTCGTCTCCAGCCACCTGATGAGCGAGATGGCGCTGACCGCGGACCGGGTGATCGTCATCGGGCGCGGGCAGATCAAGGCCGACACCACGATGCGGGAGTTCATCGCCCAGAACGCGACCACGCACGTCCGCGTCCGGTCCCCGCACATCGGCAAGCTGCAGGAGCTGATGGTCGGCGGCGGCTGGCGGGTGGAGGCGCTGCCCGACGACGACGGCGCGCTGCGGGTCTTCGACGCCACCTCGGACGCGATCGGCGACCTGGCGGGCCGGAACGGGCTGTGGCTGCACGAGCTGGCGGTGGTCCAGCCGTCCCTGGAGGAGGCGTTCATGAGCATGACCGCGGACAGCGTGGAGTACCACGCCGGACTGGACGGGCTGACGGATCCGACCGGCGGACCGGGCTGGAACCGCGGAACCGGCACTGCCGGTACGACCGGCCCGAGCAGCCCGACCGGCGCGAGCAGCCCGAGCGGCTCGTCCGGTGCGAGCAGCCAAACCGGACCGACCGACCCCTCCGCCGGGGAGGCCCGCCGATGACCACCGCCACCGCCACCGCCCCGCTGGGCCGCGCCGGCTTCGGCAACGTGCTGTCCAGCGAGTGGATGAAGCTGCGCACCGTCCGCTCCACCTTCTGGACCCTGATCACCCTGTTCGCCGGCTCGGCCGCTGTCAGCTTCCTGATCTGCCTGGCCGCCGCCGACCAGTACGCCAAGGACAAGGCGGCCGGCAACCCGGACGCCGCGGGCGACATCGTCATGCTGGGCCTGGCCTTCGTCGGCCAGATCGCCGCCTACGTGCTGGGCGTCATGGCCATCAGCGCCGAATACACCACCGGCGGCATCCGCACCACGCTGACCGCGATGCCGCGCCGGGTGGAGATCCTGGTGGCCAAGGCGATCCTGCTGGCCGTCATCGTCTTCGTGGTGGGGCTGGCGACCGCGTTCGCCTGCTTCTATCTGGGCAACATCCCGCTCGAAGCCAAACACGTCGGCGTGAAGCTGTCCGATCCGGGCGTCACCCGCGCGATCTTCGGCAGCGCCCTGTATCTGGCCGGCTTGTCGGTGTTCGGCCTGGCCCTGGGCTTCCTGCTGCGCCACACCGCCGGCGCCATCACCATCGGCCTGGCCCTGATCTTCATCATCGGCGGCCTGGTGCAGCTGATCCCCGGCTCGATCGGCCGCTGGCTGTTCAAGGTGATGCCGGGCAACGCCGGCAGCGTGATCACCCAGTTCGGCGAGTCGACCCGCAACGCGGACAAGTCGTTCGCGCCGTGGA
The DNA here is from genome assembly GCF_039531695.1 of Catenulispora yoronensis. NCBI lineage: Bacteria > Bacillati > Actinomycetota > Actinomycetes > Catenulisporales > Catenulisporaceae > Catenulispora > Catenulispora yoronensis. Next base: position 52,686 of record NZ_BAAAQN010000032.1, on the reverse strand, counting down.
CCGGCTTCGCGGTGTTCCTCCTGGAGGTCCTGGTGCTGCTGGTCATCGGAGCGATCATGTTCGAGCGACGCGACGCCTGACCGGCGCCGCCGAGGGCCGGGTCCCTGGCGCCGGGCACTGCTCCTCAGGCGCTGAGCACCTGGGCACCGACCCGAGGTGCGATGACGGCGGTGGCGACCGCGGCCACCGCCATCATCGCGAACACCAGCAGATACAAACCCTGATTCCCCCGGCCGGCGTGGTGCAACGCGTGGAAGACCATGCCGGACCCGCCGGTGAGGGCGATGGCTCCGAGGCTGTCGCAGATCTGCATCGCCGAGGAACTCGAACCCTGACTCTCCGGCGGCGAGTAGTGGAGCAGCAACAGGTTCAACGTCGGGAAGACCATCCCCATCCCGAAGCCGCCGACCAGGAACCCGGCCGTGACCACCGCCGCCGGCTCCGGCAGCAGCACCGCCGACGCGACCACCGCGATCGCCGTGACCACGACGAACGGCCCGACCCGCATCATCCCCGCGCGCGACCACGGCAGCCATTCGCGAGCCGTGGCCTGGGACATCACCGTCCAGCTGAACGTCACGCCGACCATCGTCAGGCCCGCGACGGTCGGCGACAGGCCCCGCTCGTCCTCCAGCATCGCGGTGACGTAGCTCTCGGCCCCGAAGTAGGCGCCGCCGATGAGGCCGTGCAGCACGATCACGGCCGGCAGCCCGCGGGCGATGCGGAGCGTGCCCTTCGGCAGCAGCTTCGGGACGCTGGGTATCAGAAGCATGACACCGGCCACGGCCACCACGAGCCCGAGCGGATCGAGGCGCTGGCCGGCGTACTGGACCAGCCCGGCGCCGGCCGCCGCGAGCACCGCGAACCAGACCAGGCGGCGCGCGCCGACCTCCCGATCCCGGGGCCCCGCAACGGATCCGGTGAGCCGGCGCACCGGTCCGGCCATCAGCGCGACGGGCAGCGGCACCAGCAGCGCCGCGCCGAGGAAGACCCACCGCCACGAGGCCCGCTCGGTCAGGATCCCGGCGACGACCGGTCCGACCACCGAGGGCAGCACCCACAGCGAGGCCATCATCGCGAAGGCCGCGGCCCGCAGCCGTTCGGGATAGGCGCGGCCGACGATGACGTAGAGCGCGACCAGCACCAGGCCGGAGCCGAAGCCCTGGATCGCGCGGCCGGCGACCAGTTGCGCCATGGTGCCGGCGGTCCCGGCGACGAGCAGCCCGATCCCGAAGACCGTGGTGCCGCCGAGGAAGGGCAGGGCCGGGCCGGCGGTGTCGGAGCGCACGCCGGAGACCACCATGCCGACCAGGCCGGCGGTGGTGAAAGCGCTGAAGCAGAACGGGAGCGCGGCGGTGCCGTGCACGGCGTCGACCGCGACCGGCAGCGCGGCGTACACCGCGAGCATCTCGAACGCGGTCAGCAGGACCGAGGAGACGATGCCGAGGGTGAGGGCCAGATACCGGGGCGAGAGCAGGGATTCCGGCGCCGGCACGGGAAGGCCGGCGTCGGCCTGGGACACGGCGGCGGACACGATCTCCAGGTTAGGACAAATCAGCCCTCTGTGACTTCGTCGCCGGCCGGGGCGACGATCTCGACCTCGAAACCGGCGGCGTCGACCAGGTAGGCGGCGTAGTGCGCGGTCCCTCCGGCGTGCGGATACGCCGAGGCGAACAGGCGGCGCCAGCCGTGCTGCGGGCCGACCCGGTGGACCCGGTCCACGGCCGCGCGGTCCGGGGCGTGCACGGCCAGGTGGTTCAGGCCCGGGCGCATGCGGTCGTAGGGCAGTCCGGGCCGCACCGCCGAGGACTGCTCGACCACCAGGTAGGAGTCGCCGATCCGCCAGCTGCGGCCCTCCGGCCAGTTCTGGTACGGCTCCCAGCCCAGCTCGCCGAACAGCCATTTCCAGGACGGCTCGACCAACGCCAGGTCCGCCACCCAGATCTCGACGTGATGGAATCCTGCCGGCGGCATGGGGCCTCCCCGTATAAAGCGGTGTACCGCCCCTACTTCACAGCCGCGGCGAGCTGACCGCAAGCCCCGTCGATGTCCCGGCCGCGGGTGTCGCGCACGGTGACCGGGACGCCCCAGTCCTCCAGGCGCCGCACGAACTCGGCCTCGTCCTGCGGACGGGAGGCGGTCCACTTCGAGCCCGGCGTCGGGTTCAGCGGGATCAGGTTCACGTGCACCAGCTTGTTGCGCAGCATCCGGCCCAGCCGGTCGGCGCGCCAGGCCTGGTCGTTGATGTCCTTGATCAGCGCGTACTCGATCGAGACCCGGCGCTTGGTGGTGGCGGCGTAGCGCCAGGCGGCGTCCAGCACCTCGGCGACCTTCCACCGGGTGTTGACCGGCACCAGGGTGTCGCGCAGCTCGTCGTCCGGGGCGTGCAGGGACACCGCGAGGGTGACCGGGATCCGCTCCTCGGTGAGCTTCTCGATGGCCGGGACCAGCCCGACGGTGGAGACGGTGATGTGCCGTGCGGACAGGCCCAGGCCGTCCGGCACCGGCTCGGTCAGCCGCCGCACGGCGCCGATCACGGCCTTGTAGTTGGCCAGCGGCTCGCCCATGCCCATGAACACCACGTTGGAGACCCGGCCCGGGCCGCCGGGCACGTCGCCGCGGGCCATCGTCCGGGCGCCGGCGACGACCTGCTCGACGATCTCGCCGGTGGACATGTTGCGGGTCAGCCCGGCCTGGCCGGTGGCGCAGAACGGGCAGTTCATGCCGCAGCCGGCCTGCGAGGAGACGCACATCGTGGTGCGGTCGCGGTAGCGCATCAGCACCGACTCGACCGTGGCGCCGTCGAACAGCCGCCACAGGGTCTTGCGCGTGGTGCCGGCGTCGGCGGTCTGCACCTTGATCGGCGTGAGCAGCCGCGGCGTCAGGATGCCGGCCAGTTCCTCGCGCTTGGCGGCCGGGACGTCGGTCCAGTCCGCCGGGTCGTCGGCCAGGTGGCCGAAGTAGTGCTGGGAGATCTGCGCGGCGCGGAAGCCCTGGTGGCCGAGCTCGGTCAGCGCGGCCTTGCGCTCGGCCGAGGTGAGGTCGGCGAGATGGCGCGGCGGCTTGCCGCGGCGCGGAGCGGTGAAGGTGAGCTCACCGGGGCGGGGCGGCTTCGGCGCGATCTCGACGTCGACCAACGGGGTTTCAGGGGCTTCGGCAGACATAGTGTTACTAGTCTCGCACGGTTGGCTGGTCACTCTTATCTTCGCGCTCCCCGAGCTCCTCGATAGTGCGCCGCAGCCACTCCAATTCGGTGCGACTGGTCACACGCGCGATTTCGAGCATGCCGCGGCGGAAGGGATCGTCGACGTCCTCCGCGCTCAGCGGCCGGTCGCCGTCGTAGAAGAAGCTCGCCGGGGTGGTCAGGAACTCCAGGCGGCGTTTGAGGACGGCGGCCTGGGCCGCCGGGTCGTCGAGCAGGCGCAGGAACGCCAGCACGCAGAACCACTGGTTCTCGTCGGTGATGGAGACGTCCTTCGGGTCCCGTAACAGGCGCAGCAGCTCGGCGCGGCCCGTATCGGTCAGCGTCAGCATGTGGCGCGGCGCGAAGACGATTCCCGGCTCCAGGTCCTTGGTCACGAACCCGGCCTTCTCCAGGCGCTTGATCGCCGGATACAGCGTGCCGTCGGCGATCGGGCGGATGTGGCCGGTCAGGGCGGCGAGCCGATTGCGCAGCTCGTAGCCGTGCAGCCGGGCGTCGGCGAGGAAACCGAGGATCGCGAACTCCAACACGGGTTGAGGATACCTCGGAGGCGAGGTATGTTTCTCGCGCCGCGATACCTCGGAGGCGAGGTATCCAGACGGGAGGGTACGCCATGACGCTGCACGCCGCCGAGGTCCGCCCGGGCTCCTCGATCCGCTGGGTCGAGCTGCCGGGATCCGCTCCGACCCGCGTCTACCTCCACGGACTCGGATCGAGCTCGGCCCACTACTACGCCGAGGTCGCCACCTGCGACGCGCTGCGCGGAAGGCGCTCGCTGCTGCTGGACCTGCTGGGCCACGGCGTCAGCGACCGCCCGGAGGACGCCGGATACACGCTGGAGGAACACGCCGACTGGGTGGCTTCCGCGCTGCGGACCGCCGAGGTCGCCGGCGCGCAGATCATCGCGCACAGCATGGGAGGGTCGATCGCGACGCTGCTGGCGCGGCGGCATCCGGAGCTGGTCGCGAGCCTGGTGCTGGTGGACTCCAACCTCGATCCGGCGCCGGAGGTGCCCACGCCCGGGTCCGCGCAGATCGCCCGGTACGGGGAGACGGTCTTCCTGCGAGGCGGCGGCTACGCGGAGACCTTGGAGCGCGTCGGGCCGACGTGGGCCTCGACGATGCGGCTGGCCGGGCCGGTGGCGCTGTATCGGAGCGCGGAGAACCTGGCGAAGTTCGAAGGGCGCGAGATCCTCAAGGAGCTCACAGCGCCCAGGACCTACCTGTATCCGGCCTCTGACGGGCCGCTTCTGGGGGCGGACGCGCTGATCGCGGCCGGGGTGCGGGTCCTCGCGGTGCCGGACTGCGGGCACAACATGATGCTGGACAATCCGGAGCGGTTCGTGGCGGAGGTGCTCGCCGCGGAGCTGGCCGGCTTCGCAGATCAGGCAGCTCCCCAAGCAGCCAGGCCTGGCTCGGCACCGCTCAGTACTACCAGCTTTTAAGCGCTGTTCCGTGGCGCTGCGCGCGCTACTTCCAGCCGAGGAACGCGCTGAGCAGCAGCCACGCCACCGGGGCCGTGGCCAGCATCGAGTCCAGCCGGTCCATGATGCCGCCGTGGCCGGGGAGCAGGTTCCCCATGTCCTTGATCCCGAGGTCGCGCTTGATCACGGACTCGATCAGGTCGCCCAGGGTCGCCGAGGCCACCGCCGCCGCGCCGAGCGCGACGCCCTGCCAGGCCTTGCCGTCCAGCATCGTGGTGATGCCGACCGCGGCCACCACCGCGGTCACGATCAGCGAGCCGACCAGGCCCTCCCAGGTCTTCCCGGGGGAGATCCTCGGCGCCAGCTTGTGCTTGCCGAAGAACACGCCGGTCGCGTAGCCGCCGGTGTCGTTGGCGATGGGCAGCGTCAGGAACAGGATCACGCGCTTGTAGCCGGCGTCCTGGGCCAGCATCAGCACCGCGAACGAGGCCAGCATCGGCAGGTAGACCAGGGTGAACAGGCCGGCGGTGGCGTCCCGCACGAAGCCCTCGGCGCCCTCGGCCATCCGCCAGACCAGGGTCGCCAGCGCGGTCATCGCCAGCACCGCGACCATCGCGGTCGGGCCGCCGAACCAGGAGGCCACGATCATGCCCAGGCCGCCGACCGCGACCGGGACCCAGGGCACCCGCACGTCCTTGTGGGCCATCGCCTGCGCCAGCTCGCGGACGCCCAGGCCGACGGCGATCGCCACCACGACGGCGAACGCGCCGCGCACGAACAGCGTGCCGAGCAGCAGCGCGCCCAGGGCGACGCCGACGCCGATGGCGGCCGGCAGGTTGCGTCCGGCCCGGCCCTTGGGCTTGGCGTTCGGGGCGCCGGACCCCCCGCCGGGGCCGCCGGACGCGCCGCCGCCGGGCCCGCCGCCGGGCGTGCGCGGCGACTCGCCGCGCCTGGTCTGCGTGGATGCCATGGCCCGCACCGATCCCCTAGTCGACCCCGTTTGTGGATGAGCCGTCCACCACGCGTTGGGGCACTGTTCGAAAACGCGACGGACCGGCAGCGATCATAGCCGCCGCCGGCCCGTGGCAGGCGCCGCGTCGCCGCGCCCGCCGCCGCTCAGACCTCCAGCAGCTCGGCTTCCTTGTGCTTGAGCAGGTCGTCGATCTGGGCGGTGTGCTTCTGCGTGAGCTCGTCGAGGTGCTTCTCGGCGCGGCGCACGTCGTCCTCGCCGGCGTCGCCGTCCTTGGCCAGCTTGTCCAGGGACTCCTTGGCGTGGCGGCGGATGTTGCGGATGGAGATCTTCGCGTCCTCGCCCTTGCCGCGCGCGACCTTGATGTACTCCTTGCGGCGCTCCTCGGTCAGCTGCGGGAACACCACGCGGAGCACGACGCCGTCCGAGCTCGGGTTCACGCCGAGGTCGGAGTCGCGGATCGAGCGCTCGATGGCGCCCAGGGCCGACTTGTCGTACGGGGAGATGACCACCATGCGCGCGTCCTGGACCTGGAACGACGCCATCTGGCTGATCGGAGTGGGCGTGCCGTAGTACTCCGCGGTCAGCTTGTTGAACATCGCCGGGTTGGCACGGCCGGTGCGGACCCCCGACAGATCCTCCTTGGCGACCTCGACGGCCTTGTCCATCTTCTCCTCGGCCTCGAGGAGGGTCTCATCGATCACTTGGGGGCTCCCTAGAAGTCTTCGCGCTCTGCCGTGTTCAATACAAAGCTCAAGCGCAGCTTAGTGCGTTTCGGCCGGCACGTATCAGTTCGAACACACCGGGCGCTAGTGCGCCGGGCCGATGACGGTGCCGAGCTTCTCGCCGCGGATGGCGCGCGCGATGTTGCCCGGCTGCAGGCCGAACACCACGATGGGCATCCCGTTGTCCCGGCACAGCGACACCGACGTGGCGTCCGCGATCTTCAGGTTGCGCGCCAGGAACTCGTCGTAGGACAGCGTGTCGTACTTGACGGCGTCCGGGTTCTTGTTCGGGTCGGAGTCGTAGACGCCGTCCGTGCCCTGCTTGGCCATCAGCACGCTCTCGGCCTGGATCTCCAGCGCCCGCTGCGCGGCGGTGGTGTCGGTGGAGAAGAACGGCATGCCGGCGCCGGCGCCGAAGATGACGACGCGGCCCTTCTCCAGGTGCCGGACCGCCCGGCGCGGGATGTAGGGCTCGGCGACCTGGCTCATCGTGATCGCGCTCTGCACCCGGGTGGGGATGCCGAGCTTCTCCAGGAAGTCCTGGAGCGCCAGGCAGTTCATGACGGTGCCGAGCATGCCCATGTAGTCGGCGCGGGAGCGCTCCATGCCGTGCTGCGACAGCTCGGCGCCGCGGAAGAAGTTCCCGCCGCCGACCACCACCGCGACCTCGACGCCGCCCTCGGAGACGACGTCGGCGATCTCCTTGGCCAGGCTCTTGACGACCTCCGGGTCCACCCCGATCTGCCCGCCGCCGAACACTTCGCCGGAGAGTTTGAGGAGGACTCTGCGGTTCTTCTCGTCACGCGAAGGAACCGCCGCCGTGTCGGTTTCCTTATTGGCTTCCTTCACAGCAGCGGCTCCTTCAGACGTAGCTATTTGGTGCTCTTTAGTTTTTCAGGTCCGGGTCAGCCACCGACGCGGAAACGAGCGAAACGCTTGAGGGAAACGCCCGCCTCGTCGAGGATCGCCTTGACGGTCTTCTTCGGGTCCTTGGCGAAGGCCTGCTCCAGGACGACGTTCTCCTTGAAGAAGCCGTTCACCCGGCCCTCGACGATCCGCGGCAGCGCGGCCTCGGGCTTGCCCTCCTCGCGGGAGGTCTCCTCGGCCAGGCGCTTCTCGGTCTCCACGACCTCGGCCGGGACCTCGTCGCGGGTCAGGTAGGACGGCGAGAACGCGGCGATGTGCTGCGCGACGTCCTTGGCGACCTCGGCGTTCTCCTTGTCCAGCTCGACCAGGACGCCGATCTGGGCCGGGATGTCCGGGGAGGTCTTGTGCAGGTAGGAGGCGACGAAACCCTCGTGGTACTGCGCGAAGCGGCGCAGCTCGATCTTCTCGCCGAGGGTGGCGTTGGCCTCGTCCAGGAAGCTCTGGACGGTCTTGCCGGGCTCCAGCTCGGAGGCCAGCAGCGCGTCCACGTCGGCCGGCTTGGCGTTCACGACGTGCGCGAGCACGGTGGCCGCGACGGTCTGGAAGGCCTCGCCCTTGGCGACGAAGTCGGTCTCGCAGTTCAGCTCGATCAGGGTGCCGGACACCCCGTCGACCGCGGCCGTGACCAAGCCGTTGGAGGCCGAGCGGCCCTCCCGCTTGGTGACGCCCTTGAGGCCCTTGACGCGCAGGAACTCGACGGCCTTCTCGATGTCGCCGTCGGTCTCCTCGAGCGCCTTCTTGCAGTCCATCATGCCGGCGGCGGTCAACTCGCGAAGCTTCTTGACGTCGGCGGCGGTGTAGTTCGCCATTGTTAGTCCTTAAGGAGTGGATCGGCGGGGACGCCGGGCGGGGCGGCCGCCCGGCATCCCACGGCTGAGTTCAACCTCGGTTGACCTCGGGAGAGCGGACTAGGCCTGCTCGCCCTCGGCCGGAGCGGCGGCCTCGGCGACCGGGGCCTCCACGACCTCGGCGACCTCGACGACCTCGACGACCTCGACGACCGGCTCGGCGGCAGCCTCGGCGACCGGCTCGGCAGCGGCCTCGGCGACCGGAGCCTGCACGGCCTCGGCCGGCTCGGCGACCTCGGCAACCTCGGTGACCTCGGCGGCCTTGGCGTCGTCCACGGCCAGCAGGTCGCGCTCCCAGTCGGCCAGCGGCTCGTCGACGGCCACGGCGCCGGCCTGCTCGCCGTCGCCGGACTTGCTGCCGGCGCGGGCCATCAGGCCCTCGGCGACGGCGTCGGCGACCACGCGGGTCAGCAGGGCGACGGAGCGGATCGCGTCGTCGTTGCCCGGGATCTTGTAGTCGACCTCGTCCGGGTCGCAGTTCGTGTCGAGGATCGCCACCACCGGGATGCGCAGCTTGCGCGCCTCACCGACAGCGATGTGCTCCTTCTTGGTGTCCACGATCCACACCGCCGACGGAACGCGGGACATGTCCCGGATGCCGCCCAGGGTGCGCTCCAGCTTCTCCTTCTCGCGGCGCATGACCAGCAGTTCCTTCTTGGTCATACCGGAGGACGCGACGTCGTCGAAGTCGATCTCCTCCAGCTCGCGCAGCCGCTGGATGCGCTTGTGGACGGTGCTGAAGTTGGTCAGCATGCCGCCCAGCCAGCGGTGGTTCACGTAGGGCATGCCCACGCGCGTCGCCTGCTCGGAGATGGCCTCCTGAGCCTGCTTCTTGGTGCCGATGAACATCACCGTGCCGCCGTGCGCGACGGTCTGCTTGATGAACTCGTAGGCGCGGTCGATGTACGACAGCGACTGCTGCAGGTCGATGATGTAGATGCTGTTGCGCTCAGTGAGGATGAAACGCTTCATCTTCGGGTTCCAGCGCCGGGTCTGGTGCCCGAAGTGCACGCCACTCTCCAAGAGCTGGCGCATCGTGACGACGGCCATGCCGTGTCCTCCTTGATCGGTTCTCGGTTGTCCCTGGTGACCGACCCCCACGCGACGAGGGGAACCACGACGCTGTACCGCTCTGCCACGCTTGCGCTGAAGAAGGCGGACCGAGGCGCCGCGAGGTCGACCGGCCTGACGGCTGGAAGACTGCCGGACACGCGAAGTCAGCCGAAGAGGCCTCCGGCTGCTGGAAAGAGTCTACCTGGCCGCGGGGACGAGTTTCCCCACGCGGCCAGGAACCGAGTGGACACAGACCGTGACGCCGGCCGCCGCCTACGCGGACTCGGCGATGGTGATCGCCTGGCTGTACACCGTCAACGGATCCCCATTGGAGATGCTGATGGCGTAATCGGCCCCCGGCGGCACATCCGGCACCGCGATGGTGACCCGCTTCTTCCCCGGATCGATCCCCGAAGCCAACAGGAAGAACGCCAACTGCCCAAAATTCGCCCCCGACTGATCCCCGGTCTGCCGCACCAACGAGACCTCCAACGGCTGACTGACCTCCCCGAGCAGATCCCAGGTGACATCGATCTCCTCCGCCGGACTCCACACCGCGTCGTCCCCGGGATAGGTGATCTCCAACCGATCGGCATTCGGATACGCCGGAGCAGTCGGATGCATCAGCACCGCGTCCATCTTGGCGTCCAACCGCTCCAGCTTCTTGCCCAGGCTCATCGACTCAACCCCATCTCTCGCAACCACCAGCCGGTTCTCCGACCTGCGATAGACGCTAAATCCGACAAAAGCCCCCCGCCCGCCCACTAACCCTTGCGGGTCAGCACCTACCCCACCCCCCACACCGGCAACAACCGCACCACCCCCCGCCCCACCAACACCCCCGGATCGAGATACCGCACCCCATGCCCGACCCCCCGCACCAACCCCCAATGCAAACACACCCGCGGAGCACAATGACTGACCCCGGAACCAACCAAATGACCGATCACCTGCCCACCCCGCACCCGCTCCCCCACCCGCACCACAGGATCAACCGGCTCATAAGTAGTACGAAGCCCACCCCGCCCACCACCATGCTCCACAGCAACAACCCCCCGCCCGAACAAAGAACCAGCAAAACTAACAACCCCAGCCCCAGCCGCCACCACCTCCTGCCCACCACCCCCCAGCAGATCCACCCCCCGATGCCCACTCCGCCACCGCTCAGCAGGCGGCTCGAACCCCCGCACCACAACAGGCCTGGACGCCCCCACCGGCGGAACAAGAGGCCAGGTCCACACACCAGCACCACCAGGCGTCGCCGCAGCAGCGGGGGCTAGGGCGAGTGAGGGGCGCGGCCCGGAGTGCACCAGGGCCGGGAGAACGAGCGAGAGGCCGGCGATGGCGGCGGCGGGCGCCAGGGTCTTGATGAGGCGCATCGAGCCAGGATGGCGGGTGGCGGGCGGGCGTGTCATGGGCGAGAGCGGGGAGGTCATGCGGTTGGGGGAATTGGGGGGTTGTATGAAGAGACCGAACTCGGCCAGCACCGTCGCGCATGATCGCCGACCGCAACCGCCACCGGCCAGCCATATCGCCACCACCAAAGTGACCAGCCGCTCGACCGCCAGCGGCCAGCATCGCCGCACCAGCTTCGCGACCGGCCGCCCCGGTTTTTGCTTTGCCCAAAAGTTAGGTCTTCGGTTCCGGTCTTTCCGTCGCTTCGGCGGGCGCAGCCAATCGCGCCGCCCAGGCGGTGTCAAGGCTCGCCTCAGCCGGGGCACAAGCCTGAAGGGTCGCCTTGATACCGCCTGGGCGGTGTGATTCCTTCAGGCGACGATGCGACGGAAAGACCGGAACCGAAACCGGAACCACCGACCAAAGGTGGGATCACAGCGCGGGCCCCACTCTTTCCAGAGCGAGGTCCTCCCCGGAGGGGCCGCCGGAGGCGCAGTTGACTTTGATCTGGCCTTTGGCCCTTGTTTTGGCTTTTGATCTTGGGTTCCACCCACAGCGCAACAGTTCTCGGAGCCTGACAGCACCACCCACCCGAGGACCGCAACAGACCAGTCAGCACTGTGGCCGAAGGTCGTCAAAAAAAGCCTTCAACCCCATCGCCAACCGCACCCAAAAACCCCAAAAAAACCAAAAACATCCCAACCAACCACCCCAACCACCCACCCACCCCAACTACCCATCCACCCCCCACCCCCCCACCCCTAAGAAACCGGCTTCGCCCGCTGCCGCGTAGTCCCCCCCGGCTGCGGCCGCATCTGCCCCGCCTGCGCACTCATAGCCTGCGTATGCCTCCGCGCCGACCCCAACCCCCCGAACAAAACCATCGAAACCGCCGTCTCCGTAACCTCCGCAGGATCCGCCCCCATCGAAATCCGCTTCGCCGCGGCATCAACCGTCCCCTGCACCAGCGACGCGGCCAACCGCGGCTCCGGATGCCCCAGCGCCCGCAACACCCCGATCCCCAAATCAAGCAGCCACCCATGCGCAGCCCGAATCCGATCCCGGGCCTCCCCGTCCAGCTCCTGCCCCGACAACGCGAGCAGCGCACGATGCCCCGGCTCCGACACCAGCCCCAACTGCCGCCGTACATACGCCGCCAACTGCCGCTCCGCCGTACTCTCAGCCGCCATCGCGGCCCGCACCTCGCCGATCCACGCCGGGAACTCATGCGCGACCAGCGCCTCGATCACATCGGCCCGCGACTTGAAGTACTCATAGACGCTCGACCGCGCCAGCCCCGTAGCCTTCGCCAGCGCCGGAAACGTCAACGCACCGACCCCATCAGCAGCCACCAGATCCCGCGCCGCCTCCAACAAAGCGCGGCGTTGCATCTCCCGATGCTCGACAACAGTGGCGGCACGGATCCTCGGCATGCGCACTAAGGTGCCTTCTGGACACCTTCCTCCACAAGCGGGACCTGAAAACCGTCCGGTTGAGGTCCTCGCGGCTTGAGGTCGTCGCGGCCCTCCCGGCTCAAGGCCCTCCCAGCGTGAAGTCCTCCATGCCTGGACTCCCCACCCTCACTCCTTCGCGGACAACTTCCCCCGCAACGTCAGCACAGCCTTGGTGTGAATCTGACACACCCGACTCTCACTCACCCCCAACACCTCACCGATCTGTGCCAACGTCATACCCTCGAAGTAGTAGAGCGTGACCACCGTCTTGTCCCGATCCGGCAGCGAGTTCACCGCCCGCGCCAACAGCGCCCGCGTCTCCTTGCCCTCGAACAACGCCACAGGATCCGGCGCGTCGCCGTCCTCCAGCGTCTCCATGAGCGGAATCCGGTCCCCGGACTGCGTCGGCAACGCCAACAACTCATCCAACGCGGCCACGTTCACCAACGACAACTTGCTGAAGATCCCCCGCAGCTCCCCCAGCCCGATCCCCAACTCCCGCGCGATCTCCACCTCACTGGGCGTCCGCCCGAACTCCTGCTCCAACCGCACCGAAGCCTGCTCGATCTCCCGCGCCTTCTGCCGCAACGACCGCGGAATCCAGTCCAACGCCCGCAGCTCGTCGATGATCGCGCCCCGAATCCGCGCGATGGCGTACGTCTCGAACTTCACATGCCGATGCGGCTCGAACCGCTCGATCGCGTCGATGAGCCCGAAGATGCCGGACGAAACGAAGTCGGCGGAGTCCAGCGCGCCGGGCAGGCCGACACGCACGCGGCCGGCGACGTACTTGACGAGCGGCGAGTAGTGGAGGATCAGACGCTCGCGGAGGTTCAGGTCGCCGGTGCGCTTGAAGTCGTCCCAGAGGATGTCGAGCGGCGTGTCGACTGGGCGCGGCGGTTGGGGGGCGGCCGGCGGGCCAGCAGCGGCGGCGGCAGCGCGTAGACCAGAACCCGCAGTGTCAGCGTCACCAGCGACCGGCAGACCAGAAGCATCAGCAGCAGGAGCCGCACCATTCACATCCGCAAGCGTGGCACGAGCGACTGCATGGCCAAGCGAAGCGGCGTCACCAGCGCCACCACCGCCAGCGCCGCTCTCGCCTACTCCACAACCGCCAGCGCCGCCCTGGCCTACGCCGCCACCGCCGCCACCGCTGCCGCCGCCAGCTCCAGCAGCGCCACCGCCCCCCGCGCCACCACCCTCCCGATGCCTCGGAATGCCGACCACACCCGTCTCCGGCTCCGCCGCGCGGGGCCTCGGCGCAGCCGCGACCGGGGGCGCCGCCTCGGCGACGTCGGGGGCCGCTGCGGGAGCCTGGTCGAGGACGCTGTCCTCACGCCCGCGGGTGGGACTGGGCATACCGTGCCTTGATCCGCTCTGCCGTCACATGGGTGTAGATCTGGGTTGTTGCGAGCGTAGCGTGACCGAGGAGCTCTTGAACGTCACGAAGATCCGCGCCCCCCTCGATCAGGTGAGTCGCGGCGGTGTGGCGGAAACCGTGGGGACCGGTGTCCGGGGTGTTGGGGGTGGCGCGGAGGCGGCGATGGACGACTCGGCGGACCACCGCGGGGTCGATGCGGGAGCCGCGAGCGCCGAGGAAGAGGGCCGCCGGGACCGGGGTGGCGGTGGGCGCGGCGGAGCGGGCGTCGCTTGTGGCGGCGCTGGTGACAGTCTTCTGGTTTCCCCCTCCCCCACCCACCCGCCCAGCAAGCACAGCACCGCGCGCATTCTCGTTGAGCCACGCCCGCAAGGCGCGGTCGGCGGGCACGCCGAACGGCACCACCCGATCACGACCACCCTTGCCGGCGAGGCGGGCAGTACGACGCTCGAAGTCGAGGTCGCCCACATCCAGAGCGCACAGCTCCGACACGCGGGCGGCCGTCGCATACAGGAACTCCAGGATGGCCAGGTCCCGGAGGGCCAAGGGGTCGGCGCCGACCGCCGCACTGGCCGCGGAGCTGAGGGCATCCGACATCTGACGTTGGGACAGCACCGCCGGCAATGGCGAGCGTGGTTTCGGCGTGGCCAGGCGAGCGAGGCTAGGGACCGACGCGTGGCGTCCCCACGCCCGCACCGCCGCCGTGCGGCGGGCGAGCGTCGCCCGGGCGGTACCGGCGGCGGCCGACTCGGCGAGCCAGGACCTTGCGACGTCGAGCCCTATGCCGCCCGGACTGCCAACGCTCGATACGTCTCGCCCAGCCAACTCGTCCGCATCCGCATCCGCATCCGCATCCGCGCCCTGACCCTGGCCCTGACTCGCGCCATCGCCCTCGCTCGCACCCCCGACCACGCTCACGCCCGCACGTTCGGCGAACGCGAACAGGTCAGCGACGTCGGCCAGATACCCACGCACCGTGTGCGGGGACAACCGGCGCGCCCGCAGATCGTCCTCAAAGCGGTCCAGGGCCGCCCGGTACGCGTCGTCCACCCCACCAGCCTACGTCGGATGACGCTCGGCAAGCAGGTCGGCGAGCCGGGAAAACTCCGTCGGGATCCCGGACCACGCCAGGTCACGGAAACGATGTACAGAATCCGTACCGGGCGCGGCGCGGCGTGGGCGGGACAGAGCGGTTCAGAGAAGGGACAGCGCGGCCTTTCGCATACTGAGTCACTCAGGGGCGCCGACGGGCAGACCACCCCTTCTCGTCCCGCAGGGCCCAACCGGAGGCCGACAGTCGGCCGAGCGCAGCGTGGACAACACGGGGTTCGAGCCCTGCGGCCAGGGCGGCTTCGACGGTGTCGAGCGCATCGCGCCCCTCAGGCGGCAGCGCGTCCAGCACCCGGGCGTCGACCGGGCTCAGGGCGTCCCGGGGGCGGCGCGACGAGGAGCGATCCCAGCTGCCCTGCTCAGCCAGGTCCACACCCAACTCGCCGAGGTGTTCGACCACTTCGGCGGCGCGGGTGACAAGCAGTGCTCCGTCGCGGATCAGCTGATGCGTGCCCTCCGATGCCTCTGACGTCACCGGACCAGGCATGGCCAGCACCGGACGCCCCAACTCGTCGGCGAGACGCGCGGTGACCAGCGAACCGCTGCGCGACGCCGCCTCGACGACCACCGTGCCGCGTCCGAGCGCGGCGATCACGCGGTTGCGGTCCAGGAAGCGGAAACGGCTGACGTTGGTACCGGGCGGCAGCTCGGAGACGACGAGGCCATCGGCGGCAATCGCCCCGATCAGGGCCTCGTGACCACGGGGGTAGACGAGGTCGATGCCGCAGGCCAGCACAGCGACCGTGGTGCCGTGGGCAGCGAGCGCCCCACGGTGGGCCGCGCCGTCGATGCCCCGGGCAGCGCCGGAGATCACGGCCCAGCCACGGTCGGCGAGGCCGGCGGCCATTTCGCTGGCCACGTGCGTGCCGTAGCCGGTGGCGATCCGCGCGCCGACGATGGACACGCCGCGCGTGGAGGCGGCGGCCAGGTCGGCGTCGCCGAGGAGCCACAGCCCCAGCGGGACGGAATCGCCGAGATCGGCGAGCGCCGACGGCCAGTCGGGGTCAGCGGGGATGACGTAGCGAGCGCCGATCTTGCGCGCGGCGGCGAGGTCGGCATCCGGATCGGCGCGGTAGCAGCGGGTCTGGAGCGTGTGGGCACGTTCGAGCAGGCTCACGCGGTCGGCGGCGAACTCCACGTCGTGGGAGGAGAGGAGGTCGGCGGCGCTGCCGGCCAGCATCGCGGTGGCGACGGCCACCGCGCCGAAGCGCTCGACCAGGCGGCAGAGGAGGGGGTCGCCGGGCTCGGCCGCGTGGTGGAGGACCAGGCGGGCGTTGCGGTCGGCGAGGACGGGGTCCTGTGGGGAGTCGGTGGCCAGCACCGGTTCGGGAATGCGACGGATGATGGCGGGTTTCAGCTGGTCAGCGGCAGTGGGGTCGACGGCGGTGGCCGCCTGATGAGGCAGCTCGGCCTCGGGGGGCGCCGGGTTGGTGGGAGCGGCCTCCGAGGTGGCCGATGGGGAGTCGGGCGCGGGCAGCGGTGAGGTTGGGGGGCTGGTGGTGGAGGCGGCGTGGCGCGCGATGTGGGGTGCGGTCAGGGCAGACGATGCGGCCCAGGCCATGGCGGCCGGGCGTGTCGTGAACCGCAAGGCGAGCGGCGGCGTGGCGGGGGCGGCGGATGGCGATGTTGGCAGCGTTGAAATGTCTGAAGCAGGTGGAGCTGGCGGGGAGGCTGCGACGGGAAGCAGCGCAGCAGGCGTGGTGGCGTTGGTGACATGAGGCGGCGCGGAGGGTGAGTCGGTGGGCAGCGCGGAGGGAGAGTCAGTGAGCAGCGCGGAGGGTGAGTCGGTGGGGAGCGCGGCGAGTTCGGCTGCGGCGGCAAGGCGCGAAACGATCAGGGTCGCGAAGGCTGGGTTGCTGGAGAGGGCGGTGGCGCGGGGGGAAATGGCGCGCGAGGTGGTTGGTGCGTCGGTAAGGGGCGAGGTGGCAGGCCCGGCAGCCGTGGAGAGCAAAGCAACAGCGCTGGCGTTCGTAGTTGCGGGCGAGGTCGCGTCGGTGGCAAGAGAAGCTTCTGGCGGTGCGGCGGATGCCGGCCTCGCGGTGGTGGCGGGTGGTGGGGCTCCAGGGGGGTCGTTGTGGGCTTTGGGAGCGTCGTTGAGGGTGGAGAGCTGGACGGTGGTCGACAGGTCGGGGCTCGGCGGGGTGGCGGGACGGGTGGCGAGGATGTTCATGGTGGCTCCGGGGTCTGGGCGGGGACGGGGTGGAAGTGGGGCGGGGGCGGTCGGGGGTCAGGGAGGTCCGGGGGCGTGTCAGGTCGCCAGTTGGCCGGGGAGGCCCTGGCGGAAGGCGAGGGCGATGCCGACTTCTTCGGGGCCGGGGCGGGGGCGGGCGGTGAGGTCGGCGAGGGTCCAAGCGACGCGGAGGAGGCGGTCGTAGCCGCGGGCGGTGAGGGTGCCGGATTGGTAGCGGGATTCGAGGTCGGTGAGGCTGTCGGGGGCCGGGGCGAAGTCGGAGCGGAGGGCGTTGCCGGGGATTTGGGCGTTGGTGGACCAGGGGTGGTCGGCGAAGCGGTGGGTGGCGCGGGCGCGGGCTTCCAGGACGCGGTCGCGGACGGAGGTGCTGGGTTCGCCGGCGGTGGCGGTGAACATCTCGGCGCGGCCGACGGGGTGGATGGCGAGGCGGAGGTCCATGCGGTCGAGGAAGGGGCCGGAGAGTTTCTGGGTGTAGCGGCGGCGGGTCTCGGGCGAGCAGGTGCAGTTGCCTCCGGCGGTGCCGGCGCGGCCGCAGGGGCAGGGGTTCATGGCGGCGACCAGGAGGAAGCGGGCCGGGAAGACGACGGTGCCGGAGGCGCGGGCGATGACGATCTCGCCGGCTTCCAGGGGTTCGCGCAGGGCTTCCAGGACGGTGCGCTGCATTTCGGCGATCTCGTCGGCGAACAGGACGCCGCGGTGGGCGCGGCTGATGGCGCCGGGCAGGATGCGGGTGCTGCCGCCGCCGACCATGCCGGCGACGGTGCAGGTGTGGTGGACGCTCTGGTAGGGCGGGTCGGTGATCAGCGGGCGGTCGCGGGGCAGGGTGCCGGCGATGGAGTGGAGCGCCGAGACTTCGAGGGCGGCTTGCTGGTCCAGCGGCGGCAGGATCGAGGGGAGGCGCTCGGCCAGCAGGGTCTTGCCGGCGCCGGGCGCGCCGGCGAGCAGGAGGTGGTGGCCGCCGGCGGCGGAGACTTCGAGGGCCTGGCGGGCTTCGTACTGGCCGATGACGTCGGCGAGGTCGGGGAGCGGGCCCGGGCGGCGGGTGGGGCCGGTGCGGGGGCCGGTGTCCTGGGGCAGCGGTTCGGCGTCGGGGATCTCGGTGCCCTGGAGCAGGGCCACGACCTGGGACAGGGAGCGCATGCCGTGGACTTCCAGGCCGGATATCTGGGCCGCTTCCAGGGCGTTGGGTTCGGCGACGACGGCGCGTGCCAGGCCCAGGCGGCTGGCGGCGAGGGCGGCGGGCAGGACGCCGCGGACCGGGCGCAGGCGGCCGTCGAGGCAGAGTTCGGCGAAGAAGAAGGTGTCGTGGAGGGCCAGCGGGCTGATGGTGCCCTCGGCGGCGAGGGCGGCGGTGGCGACGGCGAGGTCGAAGGCCGAGCCTTCCTTGCGGACCCAGGCCGGGGACATGCCGACGATGACGTTGCCGTCGGGCCAGCGGTACTGGGAGTTGTGGGTGGCGGCCCGGGCGCGGTCGCGGCATTCGGACAGGACGGTGTCGCGCAGGCCGAGGATCTGGGTCCGGGACGCGCCGCGGGTGACGTTGACCTCGACCTCGACGACGACGCCCTGGGTGCCGTTGAGGGCCACGGAGTGGGTGCGGGCGACGCTCACGGCCGCTCCCGGGAGGCGAGCAGGCGGAGGGCGGCGGCGATGAAGGCCTGGGCGACGCGGCCGTGGTCGGTGGCGCGTTCGGCGTCGAGGTCGGTGACGGTGCAGCGGCCGGAGCAGGTGGGCAGGGTCGCGATGCGACGGGGGCCGGGGGTGTGGGCGCGCAGGCGGGGGGCGAGGAACCAGCCGGGGAGGGCGGTGTCGGGGTGCTGAGCGACGGCAGAGTGCTGGCCGGTGTCGGGGTGCTGGGTCCTGTCGAGGTGCTCAAGCGCAGGGTCGAGAGCGGGCACGTGGACCGGGCCGCGAGCGCGGGCGGGCGGGTGCAGGGCCGGCATGTCAGACCGCCTGGAGGTGGTCGATGGCGGGTTCGGTGCGGCCGTCGGCGGGGAAGAGGAGGCCGATGACGTCCAGGCGGATGCCGCGGACGCCGCGCGGCAGATGGTGGCGCAGGGCCGGGTCGAGGCGGTGTTCGGCGAGCCAGCGGTTGGTGAGTTTCCACAGGCGGGTGCGCTTGGCCTCGGTGACGGCGTCGAAGGGGCGGCCGCCGGTGCCGTCGCGGCGGGTCTTGACCTCGACGGTGACCAGCAGGTCGGCGGCGACGGCGACGATGTCGAGCTCGCCGCGGACGTCGGGCCCGCGCCAGCGCCAGTTGCGGTCGACGACGCGGTAGCCGCAGGCGGTGAGGTAGGAGGCGGCGAGGTGCTCGCCTTCGCGGCCGAGGCGGCTCGGGGAGAGCGTGCTGTGGTCGACGGGTGAGGGGAACTGTGTGAGGTAGTGCTCGACCCCCATGGGCGGACTCAGGGGTGAGCTCGGCGGCGGACTCAGGACCGGGCTCAGGGCCGGGCTCAGGGCCGGGTTCAGCGGCGGCCTCGGGGGCGGGCTCAGGGGTGGGACCGTGCCGGCCATGGTGCGCTCCTCCCGATTGTTCGGCTTCCCCGGTGGCGGGGCTGACGGATCGAGGTTCGCGCAGCGGGGCGGGAGGGGGCCAGGAGGAATGGGGAGGCTGTGGATAAGTGGGGGGAAAGAGGGACGCCCGTCACTCGGGTGGCCTAGTGGCCCCGCGTGACGGGCGTTGGTGTCGCCGGGTGGATTGGATGGTCGCCGCCGAGCCTGGGTGGGGCCCAGGGGCGCAAGTCAGTCGGTCGGGACTTCGAGGTCGCTCTTGGCCAGCTCCTCGACGTTCACGTCCTTGAACGTGACGACCTTGACGTTCTTCACGAACCGCGCCGGCCGGTACATGTCCCAGACCCAGGCGTCGGCCATCGTCACCTCGAAGTACACCTCGCCGTCCGCGGAGCGCACCGCGAGGTCCACCTGGTTGGTCAGGTAGAAGCGCCGTTCGGTCTCGACCACGTACTTGAACAGGCCGACCACGTCGCGGTACTCGCGATAGAGCTGAAGCTCCATCTCGGTCTCGTACTTCTCGAGGTCTTCAGCGCTCATGCCCACGCTCCCCTTGGTCGGTCTTCAATCACAGTCATTGTCACCCACAACGCGGGGAAACGTTCGCCACGTTGGCATATGTGAACCGGTGCTCCGGACATGGCCCGTACTCCTCAAGCGCCGCCTGGTGGGCCGGCGTCGAGTACCCCTTGTGGATCTCGAAACCATAATGCGGGTGTTCTCGGGCCAATTCCGTCATCATCGCGTCCCGGACGGTCTTGGCCAGCACCGACGCGGCCGCCACGCAGGCCGCCACCTGGTCCCCTTTCCACATGGCCAGGCTGGGGCAGGGCAGGCCGTCCACCCGGAACCCGTCCGAGAGCACGTAGGCGGGGGCGACGTCGAGCCGGGCCACGGCCCGCCGCAACGCTTCGATGTTCGCATGATGCAGGCCCCGGCGGTCCACCTCGGCCGGCGGTATGGCGACCCAGGCATAGGACAGCGCGCGCCGCTCGATCTCTATGCGGACGCGGTCGCGCGCCTTCTCGGTGAGCAGCTTGGAGTCGGACAGCTCGGCGATCCGGCCCGACATGCCCGGGCGCAGGATCACGGCCGCCGCCACCAGCGGGCCGGCGCAGGCGCCGCGACCGGCCTCGTCGGCTCCGGCGACCGGGGACAGCCCGGCGCGGGCCAGGGCGCGCTCGTAGCCGTAGATGCCCGCATCGGAGCGGATGGCTACGCCGCGCGGCAGCGTGGATGTCGGCGTGGTGGTCATCGTCTCTAACGTACAACTGCCCGGGGACGACAATGGCGGCCGCGTCAGGAAGTCCCTGCCGCGACCGCCCCGGCCTGCGGAAACGCAGTGGTCGGCGAGGTGGTGGTACTACAGCCCTAGTGCGTCCAGCGCCTCGAGCTTGCGCAGCTTGCGGCGCCGCCGGACGATCGTCACCGGGATGGCGAGCGCGACCGCGGTGGCCGGCACGGCGCCGGGCGCGGCCAGGGCCTGGAAGCTCTGCTTGAACGTCGACGGCACCGGCAGGGTCCCGAAGTGGTCCGGCGGCCACACCTTCAGCACCGCGATCCCGACCACGTTGCCGACCGGCACGAAGCCGCCGGTCGGGCCCTTGATGTGGGCGCGGGAGTCGACCGAGACCTCGCGGTGGTCGCCCATGACCCAGATGTGGTCCTTGGGGACGTCCACCGAGAACGGCTCCATCGAGGGCAGGTTGCTCGGGTAGAGGTAGCCGTCCTCCTTCAGCGGCACGCCGTTGACGGTGACCGGCTGGCCGTTGCCCTTGCTCTCGACGTGGTCGCCGCCGACGCCGATGACCCGCTTGATCAGGTCGCCGTTGTCCTCGGGCAGCAGCCCGATCGCGGTCAGGGTCTTGCTGACCAGGTTCTTCGGCTTCACCGGCTCGGACTCCAGCCAGCCGCCCGGGTCCTGGAAGACCACGATGTCGCCGCGGTTGGGCTCGTGGCCCATCCAGTTCGAGAACCGGTTGACCAGCACCCGGTCGTTGATCTCCAGCGTCTGCTGCATCGAGCCGGAGGGGATGACGAACGCCTGCACCAGGAAGGTCTTGATGACGAAGGCCAGCACCAGCGCGATCGCCAACAGGAACGGCAGTTCGACGATGAACGGGCGCGGCTTCTTCGGGAAGGCGAAGCGCCAGACCGCGACGAACGGCGCGTAGAGCCACTGCCACCACGCGCGCGGCGCCGGCGGCCGCGGCGGTCCGACCACCGGCTCGTCCGAGGAACCCGAGGAACCCGAGGAATCGGAGAAATCGGAGGAATCGAAGGAACCCGAGGTATCCGACGAACCCGAAGCATCCTCGGAATCCGCGGAGACGGAGGAACCCCGCGCCCCGTTCCAGGACTCTCCGTTCTCCGACCTCCCGGACCTGCCGGACCTCCCCGGCTCCCCGAACGTCCCGGACTGGTCGTGCGCCGCCTGGTCGGGACGCGGGACCATCCCCTCGCCGCGCCCGGCCGTCTCGGCCGTCTCGGAGCTCTCGTCCACTGTCACAGTCTGCCCTTCCGCTGACCTGCCAGGCCCGCTCCGCTTCGCTGCCCGGTCCATGTCGCTGTTCCCTTCGCAGTGCCTCGCACGTTCGGTTCAGCCAACCGGCCGCTCCGTACCCAACCGCCTCCGCAGCCGATTGGTTACGCCTCCGGGGGCCGGAAGAACCACCGCGCGGCCGACCGCCGGCAGCGACGTCCCCCGTCGGCGCAGGCGGCGCAGCCATCCGGCCCGCAGCGGCACCGCGAGGGTGAACCCCCACAGCACCGGCGGCGCCGCCGCGGCGCCCCGCAGCGCCTGCGCGGGATGGTTCAAGGAGAACGTGGAAGGCGTGCCCAGCCCGCCCATGCGGGTCAAGGGCCAGATGCGCACGAAGGCGTGGCCCTGAACGTTGCCGTAGGGCACCAGCCCCTGAGACTTCTCCTGGAGGTGCACCCGGGAGTCCCCGGAGTCGCTGCGGTGGTCGCCGAGCACGAAGATCGTGCGCGGCTGCACCGTGATCGGGCCGAACGCGGCCTGCGAGGGGTCGTCCAGGCGCCCGCCGGCGTCCTTGTAGAGGTAGGTGCGCTCGTCCAGCGCCACGCCGTTGACCGTCACCGGACTGCCGGCGCCCTTGCACTCGATGACGTCGCCCGGCACCCCGGCCACCCGCTTGATCAGGTCCTGCTCGTTGCCGGCCGGCAGCAGCCCGACCCAGGTGAAGGCGGTCTTGATCGCGCCCACCACCGCGTTGTCCTTCTTCACCTGCGACGGGTCCAGCCAGCCGCCGGGATCCTTGAAGACCACGATCTGCCCGCGCTGCGGGGTCCAGCCGAACCACGGGGTCAGCTTGTTCACCAGCACCCGGTCCCCGGGTTCGATGGTGTGCTGCATCGACTGCGACGGGATGAAGTACGCCTGCACCATGAACGTCTTGATCACCAGCGCCAGCAGGAGGGCCACGCCGAACAGGATCGGCAGTTCCTTCCACAACTTCACCGGTTTGAGCCGGCGCCTGCGCCCTCTGGCCACCGGCCGCACCCTTGCCCGTTCGTCGTCGAGGGGCCTAGCGACCCGGTTGGCTACAGCAGGACGGGAACAGCAGTTCCCCAGCGCATCAAAGTTATCGGACGAGCCTGAGGATTGTGTAAACGGCACCAGGCCGTACCCTGAGAAAGGGTACGGCCTGGGCTGGGAGCGGACGCGGCGGGCGGACCCGGCTCAGTGGCCGGCGACCGACTCGCGCTTCTCCTTGATCTTCGCCTTCTTGCCGCGCAGGTCGCGCAGGTAGTACAGCTTCGCCCGGCGGACGTCGCCGCGGGTCACGACCTCGATCTTCTCGATGATCGGGGTGTGCAGCGGGAACGTGCGCTCCACGCCGACGCTGAAGCTGACCTTGCGGACGGTGAAGGTCTCGCGCACGCCCGAGCCCTGGCGGCGGATGACGACGCCCTTGAACTGCTGGATGCGGGAGCGGTTGCCCTCGACGACCTTGACGTGCACGTTGACGGTGTCACCGGGACGGAAGTCCGGGACGTCGATGCGCATCGACAGCTCGTCGATGATGGACAGCTTGTCCATGGTCTCTCCTCGTGGACGCCACAGGTCGGCCACGGCTTCGTGGTGAACCTACGATGGGCTTGAGACGCCGTGGGCGGGTCCCCCTGTGGCAGGGCGCGTCCGGCGGGGCAGGCGATGCGCTCACGAAAAGCGGCACCTGCTCAAGCAGTACCGGCCTAGTCTGCCACAGCGTCCGGGTCGAAACGAAATCCGCCCGGGCCCGCCGACCAGCCCAAAGCCGCCAGCCGAGCCCGGTCCTTCTTGTCCAGGGCGTCGGGATCCAGCCCCTCGATCAGGTCCGGACGCATCGCCGCGGTCCGCCGCAGCGCCTCGTCCCGGCGCCAGCGGGCGATCACCGCGTGGTTGCCGGACAGCAGCACCGGCGGGACCTCGCGGCCGTCCCAGGTGGCGGGCTTGGTGTAGACCGGACCCTCCAGCAGGCCGGCCATGCCGCCCTCGGAGGCGTGGCCGAAGGAGTCGTCCTTGGCCGACTCGGCGTTGCCCAGCACTCCGGGCAGCAGCCGGCCCACCGCCTCGACCATCACCAGCACCGCGACCTCGCCGCCGGCCAGCACGTAGTCACCGATGGACAGCTCCTCCACCGGCATCCGCTCGGCCGCCGCCTCGACGAACCGGCGGTCGATGCCCTCGTAGCGGGCCGGGGCGAACACCAGGTGCGAGGCGGTGGCCAGGTCCTCGGCCACGCGCTGGGTGAACGGGCGCCCGGACGGCGTCGGCACGATCAGCCGGGTCCCGGCCTCGGTCCCCGGCGGGACCAGCCCGGTCAGCGCCTCCCACCAGGGCTCAGGCTTCATCACCATGCCCGGCCCGCCGCCGCACGGCGAGTCGTCCACGGTGTTGTGCCGGTCGTGGGTCCAGGTCCGCAGCTCGTGGACGCGGATGTCCAGGATCCCGGCGGCCGCCGCCTTGCCGATCAGCGAGACGTCCAGCGGCGCCAGGTACTCCGGGAAGATGGTGACGATGTCGATGCGCATGGCGGATCCGGCCCGGCTACTCGACGCTGTCCAGGTCCAGCAGCCCGGCGGGTGGATCGGCGACCACGCGGCCGCCGGCGACGTCCACGACCGGGACGAACTGCTTGATGAACGGGATCAGCACCTCGGGGCCGTCGGGCCGCTTCACGGCCAGCACGTCCTGCCCCGGCAGGTGCAGCAGATCGGCGATCTCGCCGAGCACCGAGCCGTCGGCCAGCTCCACGGCCAGCCCGACCAGCTGGTGGTCGTAGAACTCCTCGGGGTCCTGCGGGCTCTCGTCCGGATCGGCCTCGACCACCAGGACGGTGTTGCGCAGCGCCTCGACCGCGTCGCGGTCGGCCACGCCCTCGAAGGACAGCAGCAGGATGCCGTTGTGGAACTTGGCGTCGGTCACCACCAGCGGCCCGCGCTCGGCGGGCTCGGTCAGCAGCCGCGCGCCGCGCGCGAAGCGCAGGTCGGGATCGTCGGTGCGGACCTCGATCGTGGCCTGGCCGCGGATCCCGTGCGCCCGGCCGATCCGGCCGACCACGAGGCGCAGCGCCTCGGGCCGGCCGGCCGGGTCGTTCTCGGTTTCGGGGCTCACCGGTAGCCGGCCGCCTCGACCAGGTCGACGCGCAGCGACCGGCCGCCGAGCGCGGCCATCACGGTGCGCAGCGCGCGGGCGGTGCGCCCGCCGCGGCCGATGACCTTGCCCAGGTCGTCCGGATGCACCCGGACTTCCAGGACCTTGCCGCGGCGCTGGTCGCGCTCGCGGACCCGGACCTCATCGGGGTGCTCGACGATGCCCTTGACCAGGTGCTCCAGGGCCTCTTCCAGCATGCTCAGCCCTCGGAAGCGATCTCAGCCTCGACGGCCGGGGCCGGGGTCTCCACCGGAGCCTCGGTCGCCGGGGTCTCTTCGGCCTTCTTCTCGGCCTTCTTCTTCGGCGTGGTCGCGCCGGCCTTGGGCTCGTCCGCGGCCTCCTTGGCGGCGGCCTCGAACACGGCCTTGCGGTCCGTCTTGGCCGCGGCGACCTTCATCGGCGCCGGAGCGTCCAGGCCCTTGAACTTCTGCCAGTCGCCGGTGATCTTCAGGATCGCCTCGACGGCCTCGGTCGGCTGCGCGCCGACGCCCAGCCAGTACTGCGCCCGCTCGGAGACGACCTCGATGTACGAGGGGTCCTCCTTCGGGTGGTACTTGCCGATCTCCTCGATCGCGCGGCCGTCCCGCTTGGTGCGGGCGTCGGCCACGATGATCCGGTACTGCGGGTTCCGGATCTTGCCCAGGCGCTTGAGCTTGATCTTGACTGCCACGGTGTGGTGTCTCCTGCTTTTTGTCGACTGCGGGTGGTGCCGCCGCGCCGCCACGTGGGGACATGGCATCGGCAGCAGCCGGATGGACACGGCTTAGCGCAGGAGAGAGGGCCATGCGCGACCGGTACAAGCTTCCATTGTGCCAGACCGTCGGGGCTGGTTGGACCGCCCCGGCGCACCCCGGGCCGGGTGCTGCCGGGGCGGGTCCGCGGCCTCCGGTCCGAGCCCTCCGGTCCGCGGCCTCCGGCCGGTATGACCGGTGCTGCCGGTGCTGCCGGTGCTGCCGGTGCTACCGGTGCTACCGGTACTCCCGGTACTACTGCGGAGGCAGCAGGTTCTTGAACTCGGCCGGCAGTTCGAACTGGCCGCCGTCGTCGCCGAACGCCGAGCCGTTGCCGTCCTTGCGGGCCTGCCGCGCCGCCTCCTCGGCCTTGGCCTTGGCCGGGTTGCCCGAACGCGAGCGGCCCTTGGACTTGGAGGCCTTGTCCGCCGCCTTGGCCTTGGCCGACTTGCGCTTGGTGCCGCCCAGGGCGCCGACGCCGGGCAGGCCCGGCATGCCGGGCATCCCGCCGCGGGCCATCTGCGACATCATCTTCTTGGCTTCCAGGAAGCGCTCGATGAGGTTGTTGACCTCCTGCACCGTGGTGCCCGAGCCCTTGGCGATGCGCTGCCGCCGGGAGCCGTTGATGATCTTGACGTCGTCGCGCTCGCCCGGGGTCATCGACTTGATGATGGCCGCGATCCGGTCGACGTCCTTGTCGTCGATCTCGTTGAGCTGCTGCTTCACGTCGGCCATGCCCGGCAGCATGCCCATCAGCTTCTTCATGGAGCCCAGCTTCTTCAGCTGCTCCATCTGCCGCAGGAAGTCGTCCAGCGTGAACTCGTTGCGGGCCAGCTTGATGGCCATGTCCTCGGCCTCGCGGGCGTCGAACGCCTTCTCGGCCTGCTCGATCAGGCTGAGCATGTCGCCCATGTCGAGGATGCGGCCGGCCATCCGCTCGGGGTGGAAGACGTCGAAGTCCTCCAGCTTCTCCCCGGAGGAGGCGAACATCACCGGCTTGCCGGTGACCTCCCGGACCGACAGCGCCGCGCCGCCGCGGGCGTCGCCGTCGAGCTTGGTCAGCACCACGCCGTCGAAGCCGACGCCGTCCTGGAAGGCCAGCGCGGTCTCCACCGCGTTCTGGCCGATCATCGCGTCGAGCACGAACAGGATCTCGTCGGGGCGGACCGCGTCCCGGATGTCGGCGGCCTGCTGCATCAGCTCGGCGTCGATGCCCAGCCGGCCGGCGGTGTCGACGATCACCACGTCGTGCATCTTCGTCTTGGCGAAGTCGACGGAGTCCTTGGCCACCTTGACCGGGTCGCCGACGCCGTTGCCCGGCTCCGGGGCGAACACCGGCACGCCGGCCCGCTCGCCGACCACCTGGAGCTGGGTCACGGCGTTCGGGCGCTGCAGGTCGGCGGCCACCAGGATCGGGGTGTGGCCCTCGGTCTTGAGCCAGCGCGCCAGCTTGCCGGCCAGCGTGGTCTTACCGGCACCCTGCAGACCGGCCAGCATGATCACGGTCGGCGGGTTCTTGGCGAAGCGCAGCCGCCGGGTCTCGCCGCCGAGGATCCCGACGAGCTCCTCGTTGACGATCTTGACGATCTGTTGCGCCGGGTTCAGCGCCTTGGAGACCTCGGCGCCCTCGGCCCGTGCCCGGACCGCGGCGACGAAGGGGCGGACGGCCTGGAGCGAGACGTCGGCCTCCAGCAGCGCGCGGCGGATCTCGCGCAGCGTGTCGTCGATGTCCTGCTGGGAGAGCCGACCCTTGCCGCGCAGGTTCTTGAAGGTCGCGGACAACCGATCGGAGAGCGTGTCGAACACGTCGTATTCATCCTTCGCGCGGAAATCAACAGATCGGGCGGATTGATAACCGCCGTAGTCCACCAGGGTAGCCGCTGACGTGGCGGACTCCCGAGTCCGAGGAATGTTGTCAGTACGGTGCGCCACGATGGAGTCAATACGAGGTGAGGGAGAACAGCACAGTGACTCTGGTCAACAAGTACGCGGGCACGTGCGCCGCGTGCAAGGGGCTGGTGGCGGCAGAGGCCGGGACACGCGCCAATGTGGACGGCGCGTGGCAGACCTATCACCACGAGTGCGCACCGGAGTGGAAGCCGGAACGGCCGGCGGCCGAGGGCGCGGCCGGGCCGGGAGCCGCGCCGGGCCAGGGCGCGGGGCACGGCGCGGGTCAGGGCTCGGGTCACAGCTCGGGTCACGGCGCCGGCCACGGACCGGCCCCGGTCCCCCCGCAGCGCGGCGCGCACGACGGCTGGCACCGCCGCCGGCTGGCCGGGTTCGACACCGAGACCACCGGCCGGGACCCGCGGACCGTGCGCATCGTCTCGGCGGCGCTGGTGGCCTCCGACGGCACCGAGAAGCGCTTCCTCATCGACCCCGGCGTCGAGATCCCGGCCGAGGCCACCGCGATCCACGGCATCACCACCGAGTACGCCCGCGCGCACGGCACCGCCCCGCGCGAGACTCTCGACCAGATCGCCGACACCCTGGCCGCCGAGCTGCGGGCCGGCACGCCGCTGGTGGTCTTCAACGCCCCCTACGACCTGACGCTGCTGGAGGCCGAGCTGGCCCGGCACGGGCTGACGCCGCTGGCCGCCCGGGCGCCGGTCGCACCGGTGATCGACCCGCTGGTCATCGACCGGCAGATGGACAAGTTCCGGCGGGGCGCCCGCACGCTGGAGGCGCAGTGCCAGTTCTACGGGGTCACCATCACCCACGCGCACGACGCCGCCGCCGACGCGCTGGCCGCGCTGAACCTGGCGCAGGTGATCGGGGCGAGCTACGCCGCGGTCGGGACGCTGGACGCGGTGCGGCTGCACGAGGCGCAGGCGCGGTGGAAGGCCGAGCAGGAGGCCGACCGGGCCGCGTACCGGGAGCGGCGCGGGGAGAAGTCGTACGCGGAGCCGGAGTGGCCGACGCGGCCGCTGGCGACCTCGGCGTGAGCAAGTAAGCAAGCAGGCGAGTGAGCAAGTGAGCCAGGGCGCGACCGGGTCGATCGGTCGCGCCACAGGGTCGGGCCATTGACGCCACAGCGTCGGGCCATCGAATAGATCGGTCACCGCTTCGGGTGTCGCCAAGACGTCGCCAAGACACCCCTCAAACACCCCTCAAATACCGGCTTGAGCCCCGCTCGACGTGCCGCTGGAGCATCGGCCGGCAGTCCGGCGGAGCCCCGGTCGCAGGGAACTCAAAAGGGCGGTGGGCAGACCCTGTCAAGGGGTTGCCCGCCGCCCTCTCGCCTCTACGCAGCTCCGTATGCGTGCGGCCGTCAGTGCCAGAACACGGCGATGACGATGTTCGCCAGCGTCAGACCGCCGATGGCGAAGTAGACGCCCTTGTCGATCTCCTCCTTGGCCCGCTGGGTCCACACCAGTGCCGAGATCACCACCAGGACAATGAGTTTGACCGCCATCTTCGCCGAGGGCGGTTCGTGGTGCAGTCCGTTCTTGTCCACCACATACAAAGCCAGGCCGGTGACCAGCATCGTCGCCACGCCGTGCAGCATCGCCGGCACGATCCGCTTGACCGGCGCGGACATCTGCGTCAGGAAGCCGCCGAGCAACGACGCGAGGCCGACGAAATGCAGGACCAACAGGCACTCTTGCAGTACTTTCACGCCCGCATCCTACGATCACGGGCCGCTTTGCCGACAGCCTGTCGCTTCAAAACGTCCACACGGCCCAGTACGAATCCGGACACCGGCTGCCCAACCAGGACCACTAAACCCGAGCGAAGGTAAAATCCTGGTATAGCGCGCTGGAGCGGTCCGTTTTGTCGTTCGAGATCTCGCTATGGTTACGGCCGGACCTTCGTACACACACCACCCACCCGGACGGTGGCGGGGGTTCACCGCCGAGTCTGGCGAAGCGGTGTCCGCGGCTGGAGGCTCACAGCAGCCGAGGCGGAGACCGTGGACCCGGAGCCGGGGACCCACAAGTCCCACCGGCCCGCATCCATTGGGGCCAGGGGTGAATCGGTCCGCCGCGTACCCCCCTCGCGGCGCCGTAGGGCACGCTTCTCAGCCCGAACCCGACAGCTAACCCGGTAGGCGGCCGCGAGAAGAAGAGGAGTGCCGCCCTCGTGGCGTCTCACAAAACCGTGACCACCCATCGCGCGTCCAAGAAAACCATCACCGCGACCCGTACCGCGGTGACGCTGGCGAGCGCTACGGTCGGTTCCATAGCCCTGGTGCCCGGGTTTGCTCACGCCGACCCGACCGCGAATCTGAACGACGTTCAGAACAAGGTCAAGGACCTGCACGAGCAGGCCGAGGCGGCATCCGAGGCGTACGACAAGGCCTCCGGGGACCTTGCCACTCTTCAGCACAAGGTCGACCAGATCCAGGCGCGGATCACCGCCGAGCAGACGCAGCTGACCACGGCGCAGTCCGCTCTGGGGAGCCTGGCGGCCGCGCAGTACCGGGCCGGCGGCGTGGACAGCTCGCTGCAGTTGATGCTCTCGGTGTCCCCCGACACCTTCCTGCAGCAGGCCACGGCGATGAGCGAGGTGACCGACAAGTCCTCGGACTCGATGAAGTCGGCCCAGGAGATCAAACGCCAGCTGGACCAGGACAAGGCCGAGGCCTCGACCGACCTGGCGCAGCTGCAGAAGACCCGCGACCTGATGGCCCAGAACATGGCGGACGTCAACGCCAAGGAGAAGCAGGCGCAGGACCTGCTGAACACCTTGACCAAGGCGCAGCGCCAGCAGTACGACACGCAGCAGAAGCAGCAGACCACGCAGCAGGTGAAGCCGCCGGCCGTGAACCTGCCGCCGGCGCCGAACGCCCGCGCGCAGATCGCCGTCAACTTCGCCAAGGCCCAGATCGGCAAGCCCTACGTCTACGGCGCCGCCGGCCCGCGCAGCTTCGACTGCTCCGGCCTGACGATGGCGGCCTGGGCCGCGGCCGGCGTGTCGATGTCGCACGGGTCGTCCGACCAGGCCTACGAGTTCCCGGCCGTGAGCATGAAGGACATCCAGCCGGGCGACCTGGTGATCTACTACGGCAGCATGCACCACGTGGGGATATACGTGGGCGGCGGCAGCATCATCCACGCCCCGTACAGTGGCACGGTGGTGCAGTACGCGTCGGTGACCTCGATGCCGATCGCAAAGATCGTCCGGCCATAGCGACCGGGCCGCGAGCCAACCGCGGGGCGCCGACTTCCACGTCGGCGCCCTTCGACGTTGTCAGGGGGATGTATGTCAGAGTACGGAGTCAGTCGGGAGACCGGGGCGGACGGCGCGGCCGGGACGGGGGCCGGGACGGCGCAGGCCCGGCCCGGCGCGGACGAGCCGTGGTTCGAGCGGTCCGAGGCGGGGGACGGCGCGGTGCCGGCGGCCCCGAGGAGCTCGGCCTCGGCGGCCTCGAACGGGGCCGGGCTCGCTGACGGCGCCGCCAAGAACTCCGACGACTCGCTGGACTCCGACGACGGCCTGGGCGCGACCGCGGATCCGGACGACGACGACCGCGAGCCGGTCGAGGAGTACCTCGACGCCGACCCGCAGCAGTGGATCAGCGGCCTGATCGCCGATCTGGAGCGGGCCGAGCAGGGCATCGGCTCCGGGCCGCGGGACGTGCTGATGGCGCGGATCAAACTGGCGCAGGCCTACTCCGAGCTCGGCGACACGATGCAGGCCGCTCCGCTGGCGGTGACGAACGTCGTGCAGGCCCGGCGGCTGTTCCCCTCCAGCGAGGGGATGCTGCGGCAGCTGCGGGAGTTCCGCGACGCGGCGTGCGAGGCCGCGGGCTGGACCGCGGCGATGATGCGGGAGTCGGAGGAGGACCTGGCCGACGAGCAGCCGAGCGAGCTGGTGACCCGGCAGTGGCCGGCCGCCGAGGCGGTGGCCGAGGCCTGGCCGGCGGTGGGGGTCGCCGACGACGAGGAGCCGTTGCTGGGGGGCGAGGAGCCGGTCCTGAGCGGCGAGGGGCAGGCGGATCCGACGGCAGCGGCCGCAGAGGCAGTGGCCGACGCGGAGCCGAATGCTGAGGTGCTGAATGCTGCGGTGCCGAATACTGAGGTGCCGGTAGCCGCGCCGGCGGCTGCCGCACAGTCGAATGCTGCACAGTCGAATGCTGCACAGTCGAATGCTGCACAGTCGAATGCTGCACAGTCGGTGGCGGCACAGTCGATGGCTGCCGCACAGCCGATCGCCGCGCAGCCGATCGCCGTCGCGCAGCCGAACGCCGCACTCGCAACCGAGCCCGAGACAGAGTCCGACACCGACACCGAGCTCGACTCCGAGATAGAACCCGAATCCGCACCGGAGCCCGAGCCGGTCGGCGCCGTCATCCACGAGTTCGTGCGCCGCACCCCGGAATCCGAGGCCGCGCAGAGCTCCTGGACCGCCGACCCCCAGGGCGCCGTCGCGCCGCCCGCCGAACTCGCGATCCCGACGCCGCCGGAGCCGGAGTACGCCGAGGAGATCGAGGCCACCGTGCCGGTCGCCGACTTCGCGGCGTTCGAGGAGATCATCCGGCTGCGCTACGAGCTGCGCGAGGCGCACCGGACCATCGACCGCCTCAAGCACGTCAACCGCAAGCTGCGCGAGGCGCTGGAGTTCGAGGCCGAGTAGGCCGAGCAGGCCGCACAGCCCGAACAAGCCCCGCAGCCAGGCCTGCCGAATACGCAGAGCCCGAACACCGCATACCGCACACCGCACACCGCACAGCGAAGGGCCGGGTCCGAAGACCCGGCCCTCGCGGCGTCGTCAGGCGGCCGCCGTCACAGCGTCACCGCGATCGGCGCGCCTACTCCCACTCGATCGTCCCCGGCGGCTTGCTGGTCACGTCCAGCACCACCCGGTTGACGTCGGCGACCTCGTTGGTGATCCGCGTGGAGATGCGGGCCAGGACCTCGTACGGCAGGCGGGACCAGTCGGCGGTCATCGCGTCCTCGCTGGAGACCGGGCGGAGCACGATCGGGTGCCCGTAGGTCCGGCCGTCGCCCTGCACGCCCACCGAGCGGACGTCGGCCAGCAGCACCACCGGGCACTGCCAGATCTCCTGGTCCAGGCCGGCCGCGGTGAGCTCCTCGCGGGCGATGGCGTCGGCCTCGCGCAGCAGGTCCAGGCGCTCCTTGGTGACCTCGCCGACGATCCGGATGCCCAGGCCCGGGCCCGGGAACGGCTGGCGGCCGACGATCGCCTCCGGCAGCCCCAGCTCCCGGCCGACCTGGCGGACCTCGTCCTTGAACAGCTTGCGCAGCGGCTCGATCAGCTCGAACTGCAGGTCGTCGGGCAGCCCGCCGACGTTGTGGTGGCTCTTGATGTTGGCCGCGCCGGTGCCGCCGCCGGACTCCACGACGTCCGGGTAGAGCGTGCCCTGCACCAGGAAGCGCACCGGCTCGCCGGCGTCGGCGGACTCGGCGACGATCTCGCGCTCGGCCTGCTCGAAGACCCGGATGAACTCCCGGCCGATGATCTTGCGCTTCTCCTCCGGGTCGCTGACCCCGGCCAGCGCCGACAGGAAGCGCTCCTCGGCGTCGACCACCTTCAGCTGCACGCCGGTGGCGGCGACGAAGTCCTTCTCGACCTGCTCGGCCTCGCCCTGGCGCAGCAGCCCGTGGTCGACGAACACGCAGGTGAGCTGGGAGCCGACGGCCTTCTGCACGATCGCGGCCGCGACCGCCGAGTCCACGCCGCCGGACAGCCCGCAAATCGCGCGCTTGGTGCCGACCCGCTCGCGGATCGACTCGACCTGCTCCTCGACGATGTTGCCGGTGGTCCAGTTCGGCTCGATCCGGGCGCCCTTGTAGAGGAAGTTCTCCAGCAGCAGCTGCCCGAACTGCGAGTGCAGCACCTCGGGGTGGTGCTGGACGCCGTAGAGGCGGCGCTCGTCGTCCTCGAAGGCCGCGACCGGGGTCTTGGCGGTGGTGCCGGTGACCTTGAAGCCCTCCGGCGCGGCCACGACCGCGTCGCCGTGCGACATCCACACCGGCTGCTCGGCGGCGGAACCGGTGAACAGCGTGGAGTCGGTGTCGCTCACCTCCAGCTGGGTGCGTCCGTACTCCCGGCCGCCGGTCTTGTCGACCACGCCGCCCAGGGCCCGGGCCATCGCCTGGAAGCCGTAACAGATGCCGAGCGTCGGCACCCCGGCGCGGAACAGCTCCGCGCCGACGTTCGGCGCGCCCTCGGCGTAGACCGACGACGGCCCGCCCGAGAGGATCACCGCCTTGGGCTTCTTGGCGAGGATCTCGGCCACCGTCGCGGTGTGCGGCACGATCTCGCTGTAGACGTGGGCTTCGCGGACCCGGCGCGCGATGAGCTGCGCGTACTGGGCCCCGAAGTCGATGACAAGAACGGTGTCGGCAGGCTGCTCCATGATGCGGTCAAGTCTATCGGGGTTCAGTGACCGCTCAGGTCACGACCGTGATCGCGTGCGTCACGCGGCGCGTCACGCGGCGCGTCACCGTGTGTGTCACGGTGTGCGCCGCACGGGCGCCGTCCGCGGCCACGGCCGCAGCGCCTCGATATGCGCCGCCAGCCCCAGCAGCAACGCCTCCCGCCCCGGCCGCGCGGCGAATTGCGCACCGATCGGCGTGCCGCAGCTGTGCGTCCCGGCCGGGACGCTCATCGCCGGCCAGCCCGCCAGGTTCCACGGCGGGCAGAGCCCGGCGTACGCCGTGTTGGCCGCGAAGTTCCGCACCAGGCCGCGCCGTCCCCACCGCAGCGCGGCCGGCGGGGGCCGCAGCAACGTGGGGGTCATCACCACATCCGCCGTGCCGAAGAACCGCTCGGCTCCCGTGGCCCGCCACCGCCGGCGGGCCCAGGCACCGGTCAGCCCGACCCGGGACAGGGCCTGTCCGGCGGAGGCCAGCGACCGCGTCCGGCGCTCCAAGGCCCGGCGGTCGTGGGCCTCGGCCTCCTGCGCGGCCGCGGCGAGCCAGGTCAACGCCGCGCCCGGGCCCACGTAGGCCGGATAGCGCGGCGCCTCGACGATCTGATGGCCGGCCGATTCCAAGGCCCCGGCCAGGTCCTCCACGGCGCGGCGGTGCTCGCGGTCGACGCGGTAGCCCGGCGACGGGGGCGCCGTCGAGACCGCGATCCGCAGTCCGGTGGGGTGGCCGCCGGCCGCCCCGGCCAGCTCCGGGTCGTCGGCCATCACGGCCAGGACCAGCGCCGCGTCCCGGACGGTGGTCGCGAGAACACCGTTCTCGGCCAGGCCCCACCACGCGTCGCGTCCGAGCAGCGCGGGAACCGTCCCGTATCCCGGTTTGAAGCCGAAGACGCCGCAGCAGGCCGCCGGACCGCGGATCGAGCCGAGGCCGTCGTTGCCGTGCGCGACCGGGACCAGGCCGGCGGCGACCGCGGCGGCCGCGCCGCCGGAGGACCCGCCGGCCGTGCGCGTCAGCTCCCAGGGGTTGCGGACCAGGCCGAGCGCGCTGTCGGTCATGCCGACCAGCGACAGCTCCGGGGTGTGGGTGAGCCCGACCACGATCGCGCCGGCGGCCCGCAGCCGGGCCACGACGGGATGGTCCTCGGGCTCCGGCGGCCGGTCGGCGGTGGCGGCCGAGCCGTGGCGGCACTGCTCGCCGGCGACCGCGACGTTGTCCTTGACCGCGATCGGGACGCCGGCCAGCGGCAGGCCGAACAGATCGGACCGGGCGGCCAGGGCGTCGGCCTCGGCCAGCGCCGCGTCCCGCCGGACCTTGCGGAACGCCCCGATCCGGGGGTCCGCGGCGGCGATCCGGTCCAGCGCCTCCTGGACGACGCCGCGCACAGTGACGGCCGCCGTACCGGCCGCCACGCCGCGCGCCCCGTCGCGGGAATCCTCACCGCCGACGCTGTCCGCACGGCTTGCGCTGTCTTCACGGTCGGCGCTGTCCTCACGGCTGGAGCTGTCCGCACCACCGGCGCTGTCCGCACCGCCCGATTCCCGCTGCTCCCGCAGCTCCCGCCGCTCATGCCGAACGGCCGCCGAGATCTCGGCGGCCGTCAGGGTTTCCTCACCGCTCGCACTCCGACCAGCCATCCCTGCATCATCGCGCCGCGCGGGGCGCGGGCCAAGAGGATCCGGCGGGCCGGGTGCCAGCGGGCACCACTATTGGGAGCAGTCGGCTCCAGACCTGTTCAGCGGGCCAGGTCGTCGAACTCGCCGTCCTTGACGCCGCTGATCAGGGCCTCGATCTCCGCGCGGGTGTAGACCAGGGCCGGGCCCTGGGGGTCGCGGGAGTTGCGCACCGCGACCGAGCCGTCGGCCAGGGCCGCGAACTCGACGCAGTTGCCCTGCGAGTTGGAGTAGCTGCTCTTGCGCCAACCGGCTTCGACCCGGGCGGCCGGCATGCCGTTGTACGGCTCGAACTCGCTCATTCTCGGTTTCCCCTTACATGTACGGTGGGAAGGGTTTGATCCAATGCACGTGCATCCGCGTTTGAATCAGCACTCGCTGATGCATGGCAGTAAACGGATGCTAGCGGTCTGGCAGCCGCACGCGCAGAGGTTTCGCGTGTGAAACGTTCAAAGAGCGGGTAAAGGTTCTCCCCGCAGTTCCAAGGCATGCGTTCGCGGCGGCATCGATACCGGATCGATATGAATCCGTGCCCTGAGACCGGCAACCAAATCGGCCGACGCCGGACGTGACCGGGTGCGGACCCGGTGTGAGGAGAGACACGGTAAGCGGTTACGGTCCACCGCCGGAAAGCCGGGAAACCGGCGCGGGGAGGACTCGCGGCCGGCGCCGCCTCAAGCAGATCCGGGCCGCCTCAAGCGGATCCGGGTCCCTCAAGCCGGACGGAGCCGTCTCAGCAAGCAAGCTCGAACAAGGCCCACACCACTTTGCCCGAGGGCTCGGCCGCCCCCGGGGCACGGAAACGGCGCCAGCCCCAGTCGTCGGCCAGCGCCTCCACCAAGTACATGCCCCGGCCGGACTCGTCGAGCCCCCATAAACCGTCGGCCGCCCGCGCCGGGTTCGGTGCCACCGGCGAGGCGGCCGAGGGATCGGCGACGGCGAACAGCACTCGTTCCACCCCTGATTCGCCGGCACCCATGTCGCAGGGTTCGTGCACCAGGCACAGCGATATCAGGTCGGCCTCCGGATGCGCGCCGAGGTGGCCGCGATCGGGCCGCACCGCTTCATAGGCGTGCACCAGGGCGTTGGTCACGAGCTCCGAGACCACGATGCCCAGATTCTCCAGTAGAGTGTTGAATCGTCCCGGTTCGCCGCGCCAGTCCTCGGCGACGTCCCGGACGAACCGCCGGGCCGCCGAGACCGATTCGGCCCGGGCCGGGAGCACACAGTGGCGCGTCGAGGCGCTGCGCCCCACGGCCTGGTATCCGATGCAGACCGGCAGGTCGGCATGGAGCAGGGAGTAGGAGTAGCTGGACGCGACCATCGGGTCTTCCCCCTCGGGCACCGCCGCATGCGCGGCGGCACGTGCAATCGCAGAGTTTTCCTATGCAAGTAGCGGATGCACGTGCATGCTACAGCGTGGAAGGCGCGCGCAGGGTCTCGGATGGGCAAAGACTTTGACGAAACGACTCAGGACCCTGCCGGGTGCGCCGGGGGCCCCGACGGCCGGGGCGACCGGGGCCTGCGGTGTTCACAAGCGGACGGCCAAGTGGCACAATCGGCAGCTGATCCACCGCCCGGCACGCGTTCGCGGGCCGGGGCCGGAGAAGGAGCGAGGAAAGCGATGAGTGGGCCCCACACCACCGATTCGGAGCCGGAGCCGACCCGTGCGGGCGGCGCCACGGTGCGCCGGATCATGCTCGGCTCGCAACTGCGCCGGCTGCGCGAGGCGGCGGGCATCTCGCGGGAGACCGCGGGCTGGGAGATCCGGTCCTCGGAGTCCAAGATCAGCCGCCTGGAGCTGGGTCGCGTCGGGTTCAAGATGCGCGACGTGGAGGACCTGCTGTCGCTGTACGGCGTCACCGATCCGGCGGCCCGCGAACCGTTCCTGTCGATGGCCAAGGCGGCGAACGCCACCACCTGGTGGCACGGCTACCACGACGTCCTGCCCAGCTGGTTCGCCGGCTACATCGGGCTGGAGGAGTCGGCCTCGCTGATCCGCACCTACGAGGTGCAGTACATACCCGGCCTGCTCCAGACCGCCGACTACATGCGGGCGGTGATGGCCGGGCGCGGGGTCTTCGACAGCGACTCCGAGCGCCGGGTCCAGGTCCGGATGGAGCGGCAGAACGTGCTGCTGCGCGAGCAGGAGGCGCCGCGGCTGTGGGCCGTGGTCGACGAGGCGGCGCTGCGCCGCCCGGTCGGCAACCCGGAGATCATGCGGCAACAGCTCTCGCACCTGCTGGAGATGATGGACCGGCCCAACGTCACGGTGCAGGTGCTGCCGTTCCAGTCCGGCGCGCACGCCGCCGAGGCCGGAGCCTTCACGATCCTGCGGTTCGCCGAGCCGGACCTGCCGGACGTGGTCTACCTGGAGCACCTGGCCGGGGCGCTGTACCTGGACAAGCGCGACGACGTGGACGTCTACCTGCAGGTGATCGAGCGGATCAGCGTCACCGCGCTGACCCCGGCCCTGACCGCCGAGGCGCTGGCCAAGCTCATCAAGGATTTCTAGTGGCCCGGTTCGGAGATTCGCCGCGCGAATCGGCCCAGCCATCCACGCTGGACGCACCGGTCGCGCAGCACCAGCCAACCAGGATGACACTGCACGCCCGGCACGCCCAGCGCGGCGTCTGAACCGATTCGCATCACCACACCTGGCCGGCCGCCGGTAAGCAGGTGGCGACGAATCTCCGAACCGGGCCACTAGGCCCCGGAGCGGGCTGCCTGAGCGGGCTGCCTAAACCGTCTCAAGGTTCACAGTCGGGTATCTGTACGCGAACATCCATAACGGATACGTTCGTTGGCATGCCTGACAGGGGAGACGAACGGAGGCGGGGCGGCACGCGGACCCTGGTGACCGGCATCCTGGCCGGCACCGAGTGGCACCCGGCCGACAACCCGCAGGAGGCGACGCAGACCGCGCGCGAGGCCAGGGATCTGGCGGTGCGGCTGCGTCCGGTGCTGTCCAAGCTGGCGCAGGCCCCGCGCGGCGGCCGGCGGCGCGATCTGGACTGGCTGCCGGCGGTGGAACAGCTGGCGGTGGACGCCCAGTACTTCGCCTCGTGGTGGCTGCCGCGGCTGGAGGGGAAGTCGGCGCAGTCCTGGCCCTCGTGGTCGGCGGACGGCTACGCGGACTGGGTCAAGCGCCTGGACGCCCAGCGCGTGCGCACCCTGGAGATGGTGCAGGGCGCGCCCCCGGCGACCCGCATGGCCTCCGTGACGCAGCTACGGCGGGGCAAGACGCCCGATCCCGAAGCGGACGACAACGCCGCGGAGGGGCACACCGAGGCGGCGACGGACGCCGCCGCGGCGGGCTTCGAGGGCTCCGGGCCCGGCGACGCGACAGAAACCGCTTCCAGCGACGAGACGGCGACGAGCGCCGCGGGCGCGGTGCCGGAGACTGAGAAGGCTGAGAAAGTCGAGAGGGTCGAGAAGGCCGAGAGGGTCGAGAACGACGCGTCCGACGCACGGTCCGCGCGGCATGCCCGCGGCAAGGGTCGGGGTGAGCGCACTGCGCGCATCATGCCGATCCGTGGCGGTGGGGCGGCGGCCGTGGAGGCCGGATCGGGTGCGGCGGGAGCGGGTGCGGCGGGAGCGGGTGCGGCGGCGAGTTTGATGGGCGCCGGGGCCGGACCGCGCGAGGAGGACCAGGCAGAGCCGGGCACTGGCTCGGGCACTGGTTCGGGCACCTTCGACGACTACACCGGCGGGGCTCACAACGACGCCGACGCGACGCACATCGGTCTTGGCCAGGCTCGCGGCGACGGCGAGGGCGACGCGACGAATATCGGCTTCGCGGATCTTGGCGGGCGATCGGCTCCGCTGCCGCCGCCCTACGACCCGGATCCGGCTCAGGGGACTTTCGACGACAGTCCTTCGTACGGTGCGCCCGACGAGACGCACATCGCGCCGGTGGAGCGGGACGACTACCTCGGGGTGCCGCACACGCCTCCGTTCACCGGTCCGGACACCTTCGACACCTTCGACGACTTCGAGAGCGACCCGTTCCTCGGCGATCCGGGCGAGACCCACGTCCCCAGGACGCCGCCGATCACTGGGCCGGTCGGCGGGCCGACGGCTTTCAATGCCTTCGATGTGCCTGAGGTCCCTGAGATCCGAGACTCCGGCGCCGATCAGCCTGCCGCTCCTCAAGTCCCTCGGACCCCGCCGATCGCTGGGCCGATCACTGGGCTGACGACTGGGCCGATCGACTTCGAAGACGTCGAGCACGAGACCGCGCACAGCGAGGCGCCGCGCGTCCCGCGGATTCCGCCGTTCACCGGCCCGACAGTCCAGACGGCCCAGCCGACGCAGCCAACGCAGCCGACACAGCCCACGCAGGTCCCGCGCACTCCCCCGAACCCGGGGCCGGTGGACCAGACCGCTTCCGACCGCACCCCTCCCGAGGACCCGGGCGCCGATCTCCTCTTCATCCCGCGGACGCCGCCGAACTCGGGCCCGAAGCCCGTCCCCCGGCCCGCGCCGAAGCCCGCGCCGAGACCCACTCCAAAGCCGGCGCCCAGATCGGTTCCCAAGCCGGCCCCGGTCGCCGACCGCCTCACCGACGATGCCGACTCCACCCACATCGCGCCGCTGCTCCCCGAGGAGGACCTGGCGGCCAGTACCCGGGCCCTCTTCCGCGACGAGCCGCGCCGGTCCGTCGGGCTCGAAGCGCCGGCCTCCCGTCGCAGTGCCGCGGCCGCCGCCGGGATCGGAGCCGGGATCGGCGCCGGCGCCGCCGCGTCCGTCCCGGCGCGCCTGACGGCCAGCACCGAGCCCGACGAGTTCGAGCACTTCCAACCCGGCGACGACCGGCCTCCGCCGATCTTCACCTCGAACCCTCCGGCCGAGCCGGTCGACCGCGCGCGCATCGTGCGCTACGCCGCCGGCGCGGTGCTGGTCGCCGCCGGCTGCGTGCTCGTGGTCTACGCCGCCAACCAGAAGGGCTCGGGCACCACGGCCTCGCCGCCGCCCAGCACGGCCTCCAGCACGGTCAGGGCCGGGGCCGCTCCCGGCGCCGGCGCGACCTCGCCGAGCCCCTCGGCGAGCCCGAGTTCGGTCGGCGCCGGCGCGGTGACCGCGCCGACCGCGACCGACACGCCCGCGGCCCCGTCGACCAGCGTGCCGTCCAGCACCCCGGCTCCGCCGCCGTCCACGACCGCCGCGCCGCCGAGCACCACCAGCAAGTCTGCGGCGGCCCCGCCGTCGTCCCCCGCCGCGCCGCCGTCCTCGCACGCGGCCCCGGCCGGAGGCGGCAGCGGTATCAGCTCCCTGAGTGTTTCATCGCTGGCCCCGGACCAGGTCGGTTCCTACAATTACACGGCGCACATCCATGTCGTCACCAAGGGGACGGGCCCGGTCACGGTCACCGTCACCATGGGGGGTTCTCAGGGTTCGGGCTCGTCCGGCTCGGCGGGTGCGCAGAGCACCAGCTACCCGCTGGCCGGCAAGACGTCCTACGACATCCCGGCGAGTTTCGATGTGCACGGAATGTGCCCGTCTCCCTACATTGACGTAGTCGTAACCGCTTCCGGCGCGTCTTCGGCAGTGAGTTCCACAACTTCACCTTGTTGAAAGTGGGAGAACCACTATCGCGCCCAGATCCGCCACCCTATAGTTCAGTCCATGGGCCAGGATGGGGGAATTGGCCTGCCGACCCCTGTGTCGGAACTGGTCGATCGGGAATCAGAGATCGACGAGGTGCGAAGTCTGCTGCGCACGTCGCGACTCATCACACTCACCGGGCCGGGCGGGATCGGTAAGACCCGGCTGGCGATCGCCGCTGCCGCCGCCGCACTGGGC
The DNA here is from genome assembly GCF_039531695.1 of Catenulispora yoronensis. Lineage (NCBI taxonomy): Bacteria > Bacillati > Actinomycetota > Actinomycetes > Catenulisporales > Catenulisporaceae > Catenulispora > Catenulispora yoronensis. The sequence continues at coordinate 11,292 of NZ_BAAAQN010000032.1, read as the reverse complement.
GTCGACGGCTCGCCGAACCCCGACCCGGATCCGGAACTCACCGACGGCGCCGTGTTCGTCCCGCTGGCCGAGCTGGCCGCCGGGGTCGACGTGGCCCGCGCGGTGGCGGCGGCGCTGGACCTCTCCGGGCTGGAAGGGGTCGGCGACGACACCGCCGCCGCCGAGAAGCACCTCGTCGAGGTGCTCCGTCGTCGTGGGCTGATCCTGGTGCTCGACAACTGCGAGCACCGACTGGAGGCGGCCGCCGGGCTGGCGCTGCGCCTGCTGACCGGCTGCCGCCGGCTCACCGTGCTGGCCACCAGCCGCGAGCCGCTCGGCGTGCCCGGCGAGACGGTGTGGACGGTGCCGCCGCTGAGCCATCCGGCCACGGTCCGCCGGGCCGGCGACGACCGCGCCGCCGACCGCGACGACCGCGCCGCCAACCGCACCGCCGAGCGCCCCGGGGACGCCACGGAGCCGGTCCCGGTCCGGGACGCCGAGTGGGCCGCGCAGTTCGGCGCCGTGCGGCTGTTCACGCTGCGCGCCAAGCAGGCCGCCGGCGGCTTCCGCCTCACCGACGCCAACGCCCGCACCGTGGCCTCGATCTGCCGCCGGCTGGACGGCATCCCGCTGGCGCTGGAGCTGGCCGCGGCCCGGGTCCGGGCGCTGAGCGTGGAGGAGATCGAGGCCCGGCTGTCCGACCGGTTCGCGCTGCTGTCCGGGCCGTTCCGGTTCGCCGAGACCCGGCACCGTACCCTGCGCACCTCGGTGGAGTGGAGCCACCAGCTGCTCACCGCCGAGGAGCAGGAGCTGTTCGCCGGGCTGTCGGTGTTCTCCGGCGGCTGGAGCCTGGACGCCGCCAAGGGCACCATCGGCCCGCGCGCGGTGGACGCGCTGACCCGGCTGGTCGACAAGTCCCTGGTGGCGGTCGAGCCGACGCCGGACGGGCAGCGCTACTCGATGCTGGAGACGCTGCGCGCCTACGCCGCCGACGAGCTGGAGCGCTCCGGCCGCACCGCGGAGCTGCGGGAGCGGCACGCCGCCTACTTCCTGGAGCTGGCCGAGCGGCTGAACCCCCGGTTCTACGGCCCCGGGCAGGCCCAGGCGTTCCACGTGCTGGACGTCGAGATCAACAACATCCGCACCGCCGGCCGCTGGTTCCTGGCCGACCCGGACCTGGCCGCCGAGGGCCTGCGGCTGGCCGCGGCGCTGTGGGACTTCTACTGCTGCCGCTGTCACCTCGGCGAGGGGGTGCGGTTCGCCCGCGGGGCGCTGGCGCACGCCGACCGGGCCGGGCTCACCGCGCCGTCGGTCACCCGGGCCCGGGTGGTGCTGGGCCTGGGCGCGCTGCTGGAGCTGCAGGGCAAGGGCTTCGAGGCGATGCACGCGCTGCGCGAGGCGGTGCGGCTGGCCCAGCTGTGCGACGACCCGACCACCGAGGCCTACGCGCTGCGCATCCTCGCCGTCAACACCCTGATGATCGGGGACCCCGAGGGCGACACCGCCGAGCTGGCCGACCGCGCCCAGCACACCGCGCGGCGCAGCGGCAGCCTGTGGCAGCAGGCGTTCGCCAGCCACATGCCGGTGCTGCTGCACGACGGCGAGCCGGACCCGGAGCGGGTGGCGCACTCCTGGCGCCTGACCTCCGGCACCGGCGACCGCCGACTGCTGGCCTACCTGCGGGTGATGATGTCCTTCAGCGAGCTCGGCGGCGAGCGGGCGCAGGAGACCATCAGCACCCTGAACGCGGCCTACCAGGACTTCCAGGACGTCGGCGACCGCTACGGCCGGCTGCTGGCGCTGTCCACCCGGCTGCTGGCGCATCTGCGCTGGGACGAGGACGCGCGGGTGGCCGCGATGCTGATCGGCAAGTGCGAGGCCGCCTACGCCGGGATCGGCAGCGGTCCGCTGGCGGTGTTCGCCGAGCAGATCGCGCAGGCCGCCGCGCAGGTCCGGTCCCGCCTCGGCGACGACGCCTACGGCGCCGCGGTGCGGACCGGCAGCAAGCTCACCTGGGACCAGATGGCGCGGGCGCTGTCGGACCAGGTGCGGCTGGGCGACGAGTGCTGGGAGCCGGACTGCCCGTTCGGGACCGACGGCGCGCACAGCGCCTACAACGCCGCCGACTCCCCGGCCGCGCGGGCCCGGGCGGCCCCGGAGGCCTGGGCCCGGTCGGGCCCGCCGAACGGGCTCTTAGGCCCACCGGGTCCGCCACCGGGTCCCCCCGATCCGCCGGACCCGCCGGGCTTACCCGGGCCCCCGGGCCGACCGGGAGCGTCCGCCTCCGAGACCGTCGTGATCCCCGTCGCAGCCCCACGCGCCGGAAGCCACGACCGCTTGGAGCCCGGACCTCCGGACCGCCCCGGACACCGGGCCCGCCACGACCACCGGGACGCCCCCGAGTCCCGGGACCGCCGCGAGCGCCCGGACGATCCGGCACGCCCGGACGGCAGGGTGCGCCGCGACGACGGTCCGGTGCGCCGCGACGACAGTCCGGCACGCCCCGACGACGGTCCGGCACGCCCGGAACTCCCGGGACGCCAGCCGGACACGGGCCTGACAGCCCGCTCCGACCACATCATCGCGGCGCCGGGTGCCAAGGCGCCCTCCGCCGCCCTGGGGGCGCTGACGCCGCGCGAGCAGGAGATCGCCGGCCATGTCGCCCTGGGCCGGACCAACCGCCGGATCGCCGAGGACCTGGTGATCTCCGAGCGGACGGTCGACACACACGTCCAGCGCATCCTGGCCAAGCTCGGTGTGGCCAACCGGGTGCAGCTGGCGACGTTGCTCGCAGGCCAGAGGGAATGAACCCCCGAATACGCCTGTCGAGTACGTGGTTCTACCGACGCGAAACCACCGTCTTGCCTTCTACGGTGGTTCCATCACAACGAACACCTGGGGGGAACAGGGAATGAGCACCATGACTGTTGGACAGCAGCGTTCCGGCTCGCTGGACCGACTCACCGCACGCGAGATGGAAATCGCCCGGCTGGTGCGCGATGGCCGGACCAACCGGCAGATCGCGCGGGCCCTCGGCCTGTCGACCAAGACAGTCGAAGCCCATCTGTCTCGCATCTTCGCCAAGCTGTCCATCCCGTCCCGGACGGTGCTGGCAGTGCTCGTCACCACCGGTGACCGGCTGGCGGCCTAAGAGCGGACATGGCTGGCCGCCCGGTCGATCCCGCGATCGGGTGGCAGCTCAGCGTTCGAAGCAGTAAGCGCTCTGGTCGGGCTTCCGTGTGCGGCTCCAATACCGCCACGTGAAGCCCGGCCAGATCGTCGTGTTGCGGCCGTTCTCGTCGAGGTACCAGCTCTGACAGCCGCCGGCGCTCCACACCTGGGTGGCCAGGGCGCGGTGGATGCCCTCGTTGAACCGGCGCTGGGCCCGCTCGGTCGGCGCCACCGTGGCGGCCCCTCGCTCCCGGGCCAGAGCGAGCAGCTTCATCAGATAGGCGGTCTGCGCCTCGATCATGAAGACGATGGAATTGTGGCCCAGGCCGGTGTTCGGGCCGACCAGGATGAACATGTTGGGGAATCCGGCGACGGTCATGCCGTAGTAGGCGGCCAGCCCGCCGGACCAGTCCTGCTTGAGGCTGCGGCCGGCCGGTCCGACCATGTCGATCGCGTCGAAGGCGTCGGTGACGTGGAAGCCGGTGCCGTAGATGATGACGTCGACCTCGTGCTCGGTGCCGTCGGCGGCGACCACCGAGTTCCCGCGGATCTCCTTCACGCCCTGGTCGACGAGGGTCACGTGGTCCCGGCCCAGGGCCGGGTAGAAGTCGTTGGAGATCAGGACCCGCTTGCAGCCCATCGTGTAGTCCGGCTTGAGCCGGCGGGCCAGGTCGGGGTCGCGGACCTGGCGTTTGCGATGGGCGTTGGCCACACCCTCGGCGACCTTCATGAACTTCGGGTTCACGAAGCCCATGGCCCGGGACTCCGCGGTCCAGTAGATCAGGGTCCGATGAGCCCGCTGGAAGCCGGGAAGGTTGCGGTACAGCGCCTTGGTCGGGCCGGAGATGTGCCGGTCGCGCTTGGGCATGATCCAGGCCGGGGTGCGCTGGAACAGCACCACCTGCGCGGCCTGCTCGGCCACCCGCGGCACGAACTGGATCGCCGAGGCGCCGGTGCCGATCACCGCGACCCGCTTGCCGGTCAGGTCGACGTCGTGGCGCCACTCGGCGGAATGCCAGGACGGGCCTTGGAAATCCGCGATGCCCGGCACGTTCGGCAGCAGCGGGCGGTGCAGCGGCCCCATGCCGAGGACCACGAAGTCCGCGGTGAGCTCTGTGGTGCCGGTCCCGGTCCCGGTCCCGTTACCAGTGCCGGTGCCGGTGCCAGTGCCGCCCCCGACGCCGGCCCCGCCGAGCTTCACCCGCCACCGGCGCGCGGCGTCGTCCCACGTGCCGCTGTCGAACCGCACGCCGAAATACAGGTGGTCTTCGAGCTCGTATTCGCGCACGCAATGCCGGAGATAATCGAGAATCTCCGGCTGCCGGGCGAACATCCGGCTCCATTTCGGATTCAGCTCGAACGAGAACGAGTAAAGGTGGGACTGGATGTCGCAGGCCGCGCCCGGATAGGTGTTCTCCCGCCAGGTTCCGCCGACGTCGTCGCCTTTCTCCAGGATCACGAAGTCGTGGTGCCCGGCCTGCTTCAGCTTGATCGCCATGCAGAGCCCCGCGAATCCGGAGCCGACGATGACAAACCTCGTATTCGCCGGGAGTTCGCGCGCCGGATGCCCGCCGGTGATCGGGGCCTCCGACAGGTCCATCGGATCGCGGTCCTCGGGGACGCGGGTCATGCCGCGCCCTCGGTCCGCGCGGCGGCCGCGGCCACCAGCCGGGTCAGCCGCTCGGTGACCGCCTCCGGCCGTTCCATCGGCAGCATGTGCCCGGTGCCGGCGACGACCGTGAGGCGGGCGCCGGGGATGGCGCCGGCGAGCTTGCGGGAGTGGCCGGCCGGCGTCAGCCGGTCCCGGGACGACGCCACCACCTCGACCTCGGCGCCGCCGAGTGCCTTCAGCGCCGCGCGCTTGTCGTGGGCCAGCAGCGCCGGGAAGAAGCCGGCGAGCGTCGCGCTCGGGCAGGCCTTGACGATCTCGTTGCACTCCACGATCGCGGCCCGGGGCGCGCGGCGGCCGAACAGCAGCCAGCGGGTCTGGGCGACCGCGAGCCGGCTGCTCGTGGCCTGCTTGGCCCGCACCGCGTCGGCCTTGCCGGGCCGGGCGGCGATCCGGCGCATCGTCTTGATCAGCGAACCGCGGACGGGTTTGGCGACGAACTGCGGGAAGCCGAGGGTCAGCCGGTCCAGGCCGCCGCTGCTGGTGTTCGTGAGCAGCACACCCACCACTCTGCCCCCGAACAGGTCGGGCCGCTGGTCGGCCAGCGCCATGATCGTCATGCCGCCCATGGAGTGCCCGGCCAGCACCACCGGCCCGGACGGCACCAGCCCGTCCAGGACCGCGGCCAGGTCGCGGCCGAGCTGGTCGACCGAGGGCCCGGGGCCGAAGCGGTCGGCGGCGGCGCCGGTGACGCCCTCCAACCACGCGCCGCCCTGCGTGGAGAACCCGTGGCCGCGCTGGTCGTAGCGCAGGACCCGGACCTGACCGGTCGCCGCGAGCGCCGCGGCCTGGGCCCGCCAGGCCCGGACGGACAGCGTCCAGCCGTGCGCCAGCACGACGGTCACCGGCGCGTCGGCCGCGCCGTCCTCCTCGACGTGGAGTTCGGCGCCGTCGAAGGCGACGACGATGTGGAATCGCGGATCGGCCATGCTCCCCTGCCCTCGGTCCGGACCAGCCCCAACCAGCTACCGGCCGGTAGCCTACTGAGAGTAGGTACCGAAGTCGATAGAGTCCCGGGACATGACAGATGTCGGCCCCGCCCCGCGCCGCAAACGCATGCCGCGCGCCGAACGCGAGCAGCAGATCCTGGCCGCCGCCGAGGAGGTCTTCGCCGAGCGCGGGTTCCAGGCCACGTCCATGGACGAGGTGTCGCTGCGCGTCGGCGTCTCCAAGCCGATGCTCTACGAGTACTTCACGTCCAAGGAGGGCCTGCTGCTGGCCTGCGTCGCCCGGATCCGGGCGGATCTGCACACCGCGACGCTGGAAGCGGTGGCCAAGGCCGAGGCGGACGGCCCGCGCGCGGTGCTGGAGGCCGGGCTGGAGGCGTACTTCGACTTCGCGGACCGCCACGGCCGGGCCTGGGCGGTGCTGCTGAACGAGTCGGTGATCATCGCCGGCCCGGCCGAGGAGGCGATCGAGGCCATCCGGGGGCAGCAGACGCTGCTGATCCAGTCGGCGCTGAGCCGGTGGCTGCCGTCGGCCTCCCCGGAGCGCGTCGCGGTCTACGCCCACGGCCTGATCGGCGCGAGCGAGCGGGTCGCGCGCTGGCGGCTGCGGGAGGGCGCGGGCATCCGGCCCCGGGAGACCGCGGCTCTGCTGGCCGACGCGTTCTGGCCGGGGTTCGCCGTCGCGGCGGGGCTGCCGGCGGCCTGAAGCCAGGAGCGGCGCGGCCCGAGCCCCACGCCGCGCCGCCCCACGCCGCGCCGCGCGGGCCAGTCGCCAAAACTCGGCGAAGCACGCATAAGACCGCACCCCACTGGGCACCCTTGTGGCAGCAAGGCAGGTAAGGCTAACCTCATCAATCGTCACGGGGCCGGTCCGACCAGAATCCAGGTGCTGCCATGTCCTCGACCCAGATCGCGATCCTTGGCGCGATCGCAGGCTTCACGATCTATCTAGGGCTCCCGTTGGGACGGCTGCGAGCGCCGCTGCCCCGCTTGCGCGCGCTGCTGAACGCGGTCGCCATCGGGATTCTGCTGTTCCTGCTGTTCGACGTCCTGAGCCATGCGTGGGAGCCGGTGGACTCGGCGCTGAGCGAGCAGCCGCACCGCGTCGGTTCGGCGATCGGGTACGGACTGCTGCTGGCGGCCGGCCTGGGGATCGCGCTGTGCGGGCTGACGCGCTTCGACCGCTGGGTGGCCAAGCGGGTGTCGAAGGGGCCGGGGGCGGCCGCGGCGGCGGAGCTGGACGCGGGCGGCCGGGGGCCGTTCGTGGCGCGGCTGGCGAGCCTGCCGATGCTGATCGCGATCGGGATCGGGTTGCACAACTTCGCCGAGGGGCTGGCGATCGGGAACTCGGCGGCCGGGGGCGAGCTCACCCTGGCGGTGCTGCTGATCATCGGGTTCGGGCTGCACAACGCCACCGAGGGCTTCGGGATCGTGGCGCCGATGGCGGCGTCCGGCGAGCGGCCGTCGTGGGGCTATCTGGGCGTGCTGGGGCTGATCGGGGGCGGGCCGACGTTCGTCGGGACGCTGGTCGGCGAGCAGTTCACGTCCGCGGCGGTCTCGGTCGCGTTCCTGGCGCTGGCCGCCGGCTCGATCCTCTATGTGGTGATCGAGCTGTTGGCGGTGGCCCGCCGGACCGGGCTGAAGGAGCTCACCTCCTACGGGATCCTGCTGGGTCTGGTGGCCGGCTTCCTGACCGACGCGATCGTGACGCTCGGCGGCGCGTGAGCGGGGCCACCCGGTCGGCACACCCAGGGTGATCAGGCGCGCACCGTACGGTTTGGTTTCGGCCGAAAGGTGAACCGCGGGCGTCCTGGATAGGTACTCTCATGCACTCATCGCATATCGTGAGCATCATGGCGGACAGTCCTGCCCACAACGGCGGCGCGGAACCGGCCGGCGATCCCGAGGAACGCCGGCGGATCACGGCTGACATCCCGCCGTGCCACTGCGTCATCTGCGACAGCGAGACGGCGGTCAGCCAGACCCTGACCGTCGCCGAGAACGAGGCGTTCGGCGACGAGGACTCCCTCGACGACGAGCCCGAGGACTCGGTGCGCGCGCTGGTCCCGGGCTGGTTCGGCGAGGCCGCCGCGCACGTCCGGCGCACCGGCTGGACCTCGATCGGGATCATGCCCGGCACCCGGACCCCGGGCTGGGCGTTCTCGGTCGGCCTGTGGCACAGCTACCGCGCGCCCGAGGTCTCGCTGTTCGGGCTGCTGCTGCCGGACATGCAGCAGCGGGTGAACCGGGCCGGGCGGCTGATCCGCGACAACAAGCCGTTCGGGCTGGACATCGAGGTCGACGGCATCCTGGACGCGCAGCCGGTGGTCGCCAAGCGGGTGCATCCGGGCTGGTACCCGACGCTGTTCGGGTTCGCGGTCGGGTTCTACCGCGGCGCGGTGCCGCCGTTCGTGCAGCTGGTGTGGCCGGACAGCCACGGACTCTTCCCCTGGCAGCCGGGCTGCGGCCTGCGGTGCCGGACGGTGCAGCCGCAGCTGTGGCTGCCGCCGGAGCTGCACCCCGACGGCCCCTGGCAGAACCCGCGCTGAGCTGTCGGCGCCGGTACCGCCGCGCCGGCCCGATACCGCCGAGCGGAGCCGCACCGACGCGGTCGCGCCGACCCGTCGGCGCGGTCCGGGCGCTCAGGCCCCGGCGGCCGCCTTCTCCTTCTCGGCCCGCTTCTCCGCCAGCAGCAGCGGCACGCCGCCGCCCCCGGAGGCCGCCTCCTGGGCCCGGGCGAGCAGCGCGACCAGCCGCTCGGCCTGCGCCTCGGTCAGGCCGCGGTAGGCCCGCGAGGCGAGCTCGTCGGTGATCTCCTCGGCCTCCTCGCGGAACAGGCGCATCGCGTCGTCCGGCTGCGGATAGGGCTCGGACCAGCGGAAGAAGCGCGCCCCGCCCTCGGCCAGCGGCCCGGTGACGATCGCTTCCAGCGGGTTCAGCCCGGCCATCTGCACCGCCGCGATGTGCAGGCCGCCGCGCTGCTCGCGCATGACGTGCGACCAGTGCACGACCCGGTGCCGCGGCGCGATCGGCTCCGGCATCGCGCCCCAGGCCGCGGCCAGCGGCGAGAGCCCGGTCTCGGAGCTGGTCGCGACGGCCCGCAGCAGGTCGGCCAGCTCGTCGGCGTCGGTCTCCGGCAGCGGTGCGAGGAACTCGTCGGCCCACTTGCGCTGCAGGTCCCGGTACCGGTCGACGATCCGCTCCAGCGGCGGGCTCTGGCGCGGGTCCCGCGCCACGTCCCAGCTCGCGACCACGTGCTCCAGCGGGTAGAACCCGACGATGGCGTGGACCACCTCCGGCGGCACCGACCCGAGCACCCCGACCCGGCCGCCGAAGTAGAACGGCCAGCCCTTCATCCCCAGGTCCTTCGCGGCGACGCGGGCCGCCTGGGAGGACATGTAATCGCCGCCGAGGGCGAACAGGGCGCTCTTGGCCTCGACCGCGGCGCTGAGGGCGCGCTCGCGGATCGCCGCCGGGTCGTTAGTCGGATCAGCCGTCATGCAGGGGATTCTCCCGTCCCCCGCCGGGCGTCCACAACCCGCCCCCGGTGACGGCGGTGACCTGCGCGTCTTCAGCAATCCCGGGTGATTCATCGCATATAACGACTATTCATCCGCACGGGGGAGTCCGGCGTGACGCGGCGGCCCCGGGGCCGTTCTCGGCGGTGACGGGCCTTGTCGCCGTCGGCGCCCGCAGCCGCCCGTCGTTCCCCCGGGTTCTCCTGAACCCGTTCCGATGAAGAATGAGGTCTGGCATGCACGACGTGACCAAGCGCGGACTCGCGCTCGCGGTCGCGACCGGCGGCCTGCTGATCACCGGAGCCGCGCCTGCGCTCTCGGCGGTGCACCACCCCGAGCACCAGGACGCCGCCGGCCAGAGAAGCCAGCACCACCAAGGCTCCTCCCACCAGGCGGCGCACCCCGCGCCCATCTCGGTCAGCAGCCCGCAGGTCGACCAGCCGTACAGCGGCAAGCACAAGGCGCCCCAGGAGCAGTCGGGCCGGCATGCCGCCCCGCCCGCCGCCCGGCCCGCCGCCGCGACGCAGCACGGTGCGACACAGCACGGCACGACGCAGCACGCCGCACCGCAGCACGGCACCACGCAGCACCCCGCGATGCAGCACAGCACCACGCAGCACCCCGCGGCCCAGCACCTCGCGACGCAGCACGGCACCACGCATGCCGCCGCACCGCAGCGCAGCGCACCGCAGCACGGCACCACGCATGCCGCCGCGCCGATGCTGCCGCCGGCGCCGGGCGCACCGGCCCTGGCCCCGGGCAGCGTCGACGCCGTCGGCGTGACCGACGACGGCGGCGGCGTGCTGACCGGCAACGTCCTGGAAGTCCCGATCCACGCGCCGCTGAACGTCTGCGGTGTGGCCGTGACCGTGCTCGGCGGCGCCAACGGCGCGCTCGGCGACACCTGCGTCAACGGCCCCGGGAGCGGCGGCACCACCACCTCGGCGGTCGGCGTGGCCGCCAACTCCCCCGGCGCCCTGAACGACAACGTCGTGCAGGTCCCGGTCACCATCCCGGCCAACGTCTGCGGCGACAGCGTCACCGTGGCCGGCGCCGACAACGGCGTCGAGGGCATCCTCTGCGCGAACGAGGGACCGGCCACGTCCTCCACGGCGCTGGCCCACACCGCGAACGCCGACGGCATCGGGAACGGGAACATCGTCCAGGCGCCCCTGGACGTGCCGCTGAACGTCTGCGGCGTGACCGCGAACGTGGTCGGCTTCGGCAACCCGGCCGCAGGCAACGCCTGCGTCAACGGCGGCCCGGCGACGGCCTCCGGCCCGAACGTGGGCGCGGGCGCCGGCGCGAGCACCGCCGACTCCAGCGGCCTGGCCGACGGCAACATCGTGCAGGTGCCGGTCCAGGCCCCGCTCGACGTCTGCGGCGACACGCTCGACGTGATCGGTGCCGGCAACCCGGCGCTGGGCAACCTGTGTGTGAACCACACCGCCGGCGGGGCCGCGGCGCGCGGCATCGCCCACGGCAACGCGGGCGTGGCCTCCGGCAACGTCGCCCAGGTGCCGATCAACATCCCGACCGAGCTCTGCGGGATCACCGCCGACGTGGTCGGCGTCGGCAACCCGGCCGCCGGGAACGTGTGCGCCAACGAGTCCGGCGGCGCGCCGGGCACCCGGTCCAGCGCCCTCACCAGCGACGAGCCCGGCCTGCTGACCGGCAACGTCGGCCAGCTCCCGACGGACCTGCCGCTCGAACTCTGCGGCATCACCGCGGGCGTGGTGACGGTCGGGAACACCAGCGCGGGGAACGAATGCGGAACCGGTATGACGCCGGTCCCGGTGGTGCAGCTGCCGCCGCCCCCGGCCGCGGACAGCCCGCCGCCACCGCCGCCGCCGCCACCGCCGCCGAACTGCCCCCCTCCCCCGCCCCCGAACTGCCCGCCGCCACCGCCTCAGAACTGCCCGCCCCCTCCGCCCCCGCCCAACTGCCCGCCCCCGCCGGTCACGCCTCCGCCGGTGACGCCCCCGCCGGTGACGCCTCCGCCGCCGAC
>NZ_BAAAQN010000031.1:0-128363 GCF_039531695.1 Catenulispora yoronensis | reverse complement strand
GCCGGTCCCGCCCGCCCCGCCGTCCCCGCCGCCGAGCCCGCCCTCGGCCCCGCCGCCGCGGGCGCCGCCGGCCGCGGAGACCGCGCCGGACGTCCTGGAATCACTCGCCGTACCGGACAAGGGTTCTGACACCATGCTCATCGCGTGCTCCGTTCCCGCGCCGTGTAGACCGCGACGACGATCAGCGCGGCCTGGACCATCTGCGCCGTCGAGTCCGGCAGGTCGTGCTTGATCAGGGTGGCGCGCACCAGCTGCATCAGCAGCGCGCCGGCGACCGTGCCCAGCACCCGCACCCGGCCGCCGGTCAGCGGCGTGCCGCCGACCACGACCGCGGTGATCGCCGAGAGCTCCATCAGCTGCCCGGTGTCGGCCGGGTCGCCGGCCCGCAGCCGGGCCGTGGCCAGCAGCCCGGCCAGCGCCGCGAGCACGCCGCAGAGCACGTACACGGTGATCAGCACCCGGCGCACCGGCAGCCCGGCCAGCGCCGCCGCCGACCGGTTGCCGCCGATCGCGACCAGCTGCCGCCCGAACGTGGTGCGCCCGACCAGCAGCCCGCCCAGGGCCGCGGCCCCGGCGGCGAACCACACGATCACCGGGATCCCCAGCACCGCGCCGCCGCCCAGGTCCAGCAGCGCCGTGTCGTGGATGTCGACCAGCTGCCCGTGCGCGATCACCAGCCCCAGGCCGCGCAGGCCGACCAGCAGCGCCAGCGTCGCCACGATCGGCTGCACACCGAGCACCGCGACCAGCGTCCCGCTGAACAGCCCGGACACCGCGCCGGCGGCGAGCGCGACCACGAAGGCCACGCCCACGCCGTAGCCGAGGTACAGCGGGATCAGCGCCGAGACCAGCGCCATGACGGCGCCGACCGACAGGTCGATGCCCTCGGTGCCGATCACCAGCGCCATGCCCACCGCCACGATCACCACCGGCGCGGCCTGCACCAGCTGGGTCCGCAGGTTCGCCGCCGACCAGAAGTTCGCGGTGAACGCCAGGTTGAAGACGACGAGCACGGCGACGGCGAGATAGACGCCGTACTCCTGAAGGACGGCGCCCCGCGCTCCGGGCGCCGTCCGCGGCAGGGCGACGGCTTCAGCCATGGTCGGCCTCCTCGGAATGGATGGCGGCGGCGCCGGGGTCGGCGCGGTCCTCCGCATCAGTGCTTTGATCAGCAGCGGCGTGGGGTTCGGGTTCGGACTCGGCGTTCTCGGCGTCGGCATCAGTGTTTTGCTCTCCCTCCCGGGCCTGCTCGCCCGATGCCAGTGCCGCCAACAGCGCCGCCTCCGTCACGTGCCCGGCCGGCACGTGCCCGGCCACCGCGCCGTCGCGCAGCACCACCAGCCGGTCGGCGCCCTCGATCAGCTCCTCGGTGTCCGAGGAGATCAGCAGCACCCCCAGCCCCTGCTCGGCGAGCTCGTCGATCAGGGCCTGCACCTCGGCCTTGGCCCCGACGTCGATGCCGCGGGTCGGCTCGTCGAGCAGCAGCACCCGCGGCTCCAGGCACAGCGCGCGGGCCAGCAGCACCTTCTGCTGGTTGCCGCCGGACAGCTCGGCGACCTTCTGCTCCGGCCCGGAGGCCTTGATCCGCAGCCGGGTCATGAAGGTCCGCACCACGCGGTCCTGCCGCGCCCGGCTGACGATGCCGCCCCGCGAGAGCCGGGGCAGCGCGGCCAGCACGATGTTCTCCCGGATCGACAGGTTGGGGATGATGCCGTCGGCCTTGCGGTCCTCGGCCAGCATGCTGATCCCGGCCCGGATCGCCGCGCCCGGGCCGCCGGCCACCGGCGTGCCGGAGACGGTCACGTTTCCGGCCTGGAGCGGCAGCGAGCCGGCGATGGCGCGCGCGGTCTCGCTGCGCCCCGAGCCCAGCAGCCCGGCCAGTCCGACCACCTCGCCGGGCCGCACGTCGACCGAGACCCCGGCCACCCGCGGCCGGCTGACCAGCCCGGTCGCGCGCAGCACCGGCTCGCCCTCGGCGTGGTGCTCGCCGCTGAACGCGGTGGCGCCGTGCGCCTTCAGCTCGCCGGTGTCCCGGCCCAGCATCAGCGCGATCAGGTCCACGCGCTTGAGCCCGGCCAGCTCGCCGGTGTGCACGCGGCGGCCGTCGCGCAGCACTGTGACGTCGTCGCACAGCCGGTAGAGCTCGTCCATCCGATGGCTGACATAGCAGACCGCGACGCCGTCGGCCTTGAGCCGGTCCACGACCTCGAACAGGGTCGCGACCTCGCGCGGCTCCAGCGAGGACGTGGGCTCGTCCATCACCACCACCCGCGCGTCGAACGACATCGCGCGGGCCAGCGCCACCATCTGCTGCGTGCCCAGGCCGTAGCCGCCCAGCGGGCGGCGCACGTCGGCCCGCACCCCGTACCGGGCGAGCAGCTCGGCCGCGGCGGCGTTCACCGCGGCGCCGTCGATCAGCCCGAGCCGGGTGCGCGGCTCGCGGCCCAGCAGCACGTTGCGCGCCACGCTCATCAGCGGGATGAGGTTGACCTCCTGGTGGATCGTGGAGATCCCGGCGCGCTGGGCGTCGGCCGGTCCGGCGAACGCCACCTGGCGCCCGCCGAGCCGGACCGTCCCGGAGTCCGGCCGGTACACCCCGGTCAGGACCTTGATGAGGGTGGACTTGCCGGCGCCGTTCTCGCCGACCAGGCCGTGGGCCCGCCCGGCTTGCAGCGTCAGCGACACGCCGTCGAGCGCGCGCACCCCGAGGAACTGCTTGCTGACGTCCTCGACGTCCAGTACCGCCTGCATCGGCTCGGCTCTCCCGTGCTCGGCTGAGCGGGGCTCAGTAGGACTTGGCGACGTTCGCGGCGGCGTTGGTCTCGTCGTACTGGCTGTCGCTGATGACGATCGAGGCCGGCACCCCCTTGCCGCTCTCGAAGTCGGCCAAGGCCTGGAACGCCAGCTGGCCGAACCGCGGGTTGGACTCGATGACCGCGTTGTAGTCGCCGTTGACGATCTCCTGCACCGCGTTGTGGGTGCCGTCCACCGAGACCAGCTTCACGTCCTTGCCGGGGTTCTTGCCCGCGGCCTTGAGCGCGTTGAGCGCGCCGATGCCCATCTCGTCGTTCTCGGCGTAGACCGCGGTCAGGTCCGGGTGCGACTGGATCAGCTGCTCCATCGTGGCCTGGCCCTTGGCCCGGTCGAAGTCGCCGGTCTGCTGCGCCACCACCGACAGGCCGGAGGCGGTCTTCAGCTCGTCCACGAACCCGCTGGTGCGGTCGGTGGTGACGTTGTTGCCGGAGCTGCCCAGCAGGATCGCGACCTTCCCGGTGCCGCCGGTGACCCGGATCATCTCGTCGGCGGCGCGCTTGCCCTGGCTGACGAAGTCGGACCCGATGAAGGTCACGTAGTCGGTGCACACCGCCGAGGTCACCTTCCGGTCGATGGTGATCACCGGCACCTTCTTGGCCTTGGCGGCGTCGAAGGCGGGCTGCAACCCGTCGGAGTTCAGCGGCGCCACGATCAGCAGCTGCACCCCCTGGTCCAGCATCGACTTGATGTCGCTGATCTGCTTGTTCAGATCGCTCTGCGCATTGGTGGTGATCAGGTTCCCGGACGGTATGCCCAACGCGGCGGCCTGGTCCTTGATGGACTGCGTCTCGGTGATCCGGAACGGATTGGCCTCCTTCTCCGACTGGGAGAAGCCGACCTTGGCGGTCTTCACGTCCACCTGCGGATACCCGAGTGAGGCCGCCGAACACCCCGAGCCGGCGGCGGCGGTGCTGGGCTGGCTGCTGGCCGCGACCGCGGCCGGACCGGAGGAGCCGGCCGCCGCGGCGGGCTTGGACTCGGACTTCGAGCAGGCGGCCAGGGCGCTGACGGCCAGGGCCGCGGCGGTGAGGCGCACGGTGCGGTTACGGGACACGGCTGGGTTACCCCATTCTTCGTCGGGTGCGTGGGCTTCGGTGGCGTACGGGGCCGACCCGGGCAGAGCCCGTCCGGCGTCGCCGCTGCGGTGAGGAACCGAACTCGCAGCGATCGAGAATCGCGGTGTGCCGGAGGGTTTCGCAGGATCCATGCTCAACCGGCTATGGCGACTTTTTACATCCTTGGAACGACGTTGTAAAGAGGCTAGGCTGCCCCTGCCGGTTGCCTCGGTGGCGTACCGCTCCCGGAACCAACACACTCGTCACAGGAGGCTCACATGGCCGCAACACTGAAAGACGTCGCCGCACTGGCGGGCGTCTCGATCAAGACCGTGTCGAACGTGGTGAACGGCTACGGCTTCGTCAAACCCGAGAACCGCCGCCGCGTCGAGGAGGCCCTGGAAGCCACCGGCTACCGCCCCAACGTCGGCGCCCGCAACCTGCGCCGCGGCCGCACCGGCTTCATCGCCATGGTGGTCCCCGAACTCAGCGTCCCCTACTTCGGCGAACTCGTCAGCCTGGTCATCAGCGCCGCCGCCGACCACGACTGGAACGTCCTGATAGAGCAGACCCAAGGCGTCCGCGACCGCGAACGCGACGCCCTGTCCGCCCTGGGCCCCCACATGGTCGACGGCGCCATCCTCAGCCCCGAAGCCCTGACCGCCGAGGACCTCGCCGTCCTCGACCCCGGCGTCCCCTTCGTGATGCTCGGCGAACACTCCGTCCACGCCGCCGCCGACCACGTAGCCATCGACAACGTGGCCGCCGCCAAAACAGCCGTGGCCCACCTGGCCGCCCTCGGCCGCACCCGCATCGCCGCCATCGGCGCCAACCCCGCCCGCGGCACCGCCACCCTCCGCCTCCGCGGCTACACCGAAGCCCTCACCGAAGCCGGCCTCCCGATCAACGAAACCCTGATCGCCCCAGCCGCCAAATACCACCGCCGCGAAGGCGCCCAAGCCATGGCCACCTTCCTCGACCTCCCCGAACCCCCCGACGCAGTGTTCTGCTTCAACGACCTCCTCGCCATAGGCGCCCTCCGCACCGCCGCCGACCGAGGCCTCTGGGTCCCCGAAGACCTAGCAGTAGTCGGCTTCGACAACATCGAAGAATCCGCCTACGCCATCCCCCGCCTGACCACAGTCGCCCCCGACAAACAAGCCATCGCCGAAACCGCAGTCAACCTCCTCCACAGCCGAGTAGTCGACCGCGACAACCGCGAACCACAAACCATCCAAGCAGCCTTCCGCCTCGAGGTACGCGGAAGCTCCCGCCCCCGCGCCGCAACCCGAAGCCCGCGCCCCTGACGCGAGAAGCAGCGCGACAGGCCGGTTCGCCGGTCGATGCGGAGGAGCCACTGAACGCTGCCGGGAGGGCGGAACAACTACGCCACCGGAGGCGGAGAGGGCTGCCGGGAGGCTGTGCCGAAGAGGGTAAGAGGTTGGCGCTGACCGCTTGCCGAGCCGTTTTTGGCGGCCGACCGGCAGCCGGATCGCAAGAGCCTCCAGCGCCTAGCACGGAGCGCGCTACGGCAGCCACAAGCACCAAGCAAGCATCGGCCATACCCCGAGATTGTCAATCCCCTGCCTGGGTTTTGGTTCGTTCCCCTCGGTCACGTCGGCAGGGCTTTGCCTACAGTGCCGCCGACCGGGTGTCAAGTTCATGCAAGCGCAACCGCCGCCCAACAGCTCTCACCGCAGCGGCATGGACTTTACACCCGGGCGGCGGCGCTGTACCCGTAGGGCTGCCGACGTGACCGAGGGGAACGAACCCCCACCTCACCAACCGCCAGCGCAGGGACTGACCAGACCCCCCTATGGAGCCGGCGCCAGTTCCCCGAGGGATCCGAGGCCCCCGCTGGAAGCGCCTGCTTTGCCCAGCTTTGGACTTTGACTGGCTTTTGACTCCTCCCGACAGGTTTACAACCCCTCCCTCCCGTGCTGTCATAAGACCCGTTTCAACGTTGCATCAAAGCCGTGCACCACAATCCCCCCGGAGCACGAGATGTCCCTCTCCCGCCGCGCCTTCATGGCGACCGCCACCGCCACCACCACATCAGCCGCCCTCATCAATCCCCTCATCAACCCCACAGCCAGCGCATCACCCAGCGCATCCCCGACCACATCCCCGCACACATCCCCGACCACATCCCCCAACACACCAACCCCCCTCTACCCTCCCAACGCCACCCCCCTCCACCCCACCCCCTACCTCCGCCTCCCACCCGGCGCCATCCACCCCACCGGCTGGCTCTCCACCCAACTAACCCTCCAACTCACCGGCCTCACCGCCCACTACCCCTCCACCTCCCACTTCCTCGACTACACCACCACCGGCTGGATCCACCCCGCCAACGTCGGCTGGGAAGAAGTCCCCTACTGGCTCCGCGGCTTCGGCGACCTCGCCTACGTCACCGGCGACTCATCAACCCTCTCCACCACCGAACAGTGGATCACCGGCATCCTCAACACCCAATCCCCCGACGGCTTCCTCGGCCCCACCGCCCTGCGCACCTCCCTCAACAACGGCCCCGACTTCTGGCCCTACCTCCCCCTCCTCCAAGCCCTCCGCAGCTTCTACGAATACAGCGGCGACTCCCGCATCCTCCCCGCCCTCACCTCCTTCTTCCACTACATGAGCACCAAACCCGGCTCAGTCTTCTCCTCCAGCTGGATCTCCTACCGCGTCGCAGACCTCCTCGACTGCGTCTTCTGGCAGTACAACCACACCGGCGACCCCACCCTCCTCGCCCTCGCCGACACCATCCACACAAACTCCGCCAACTGGACCAACAACATCCCCACCCCCCACAACGTCAACATCGCCCAGGGCTACCGCGAACCAGCCGTCTACTCCATCCGCTCCGGCCAATCCACCCACCTCCAAGCCGCCTACCAGAACTACGCAACCGTCATGAACACCTACGGCCAGTTCCCCGGCGGCGGCTTCGCCGGCGACGAGAACTACCGCCCCGGCTACACCGACCCCCGCCAAGGCTTCGAAACCTGCGGCATCGTCGAGTTCATGGCCAGCCACGAACTCCTCACCCGCATCACCGGCGACCCCATCTGGGCCGACCGCTGCGAGGAACTGGCCTTCAACCTCCTCCCGGCAGCCCTCGACCCCGCCGGCAAAGCAGTGCACTACATCACCGCCGCCAACATGATCGACCTCAACAACTCCGCCAAAACCGAAGGCCAGTACCAGAACAACTGGGCCATGCAGTCCTACATGGCCGGCGTCGACCAATACCGCTGCTGCCCGCACAACTACGGCATGGGCTGGCCCTACTTCACCGAGGAACTCTGGCTCGCCACTCCCGACAACGGCCTCTGTGCGGCGATGTACGCACCCTGCTCCGTCACCGCCAAAGTCGCCGACGGAACGACCATCACCATCACCGAAACGACCGACTACCCCTTCTCCGACACCATCACCCTGAAGCTCTCCACCCCCAAACCCCTCACCTTCCCGCTCTACTTCCGCATCCCCGGCTGGTGCTCCGCACCCACCATCCGCGTGAACGGCCAGCCAACACCGACACCACCTCCCGCCGGCCCCGCCTTCACCCCCATCAACCGAACCTGGGCCAACAACGACACCATCACCCTCACCCTCCCGTCCCAGGCCACAGTCCGAACCTGGGCCGTCAATGCCAGCAGCGTCAGCATCTACCGCGGCCCCCTCGCCTACTCTCTCCAAATCGGCGAAACCTACGTCCAAACCGGCGGCACCACACAGTTCCCCCAATACGACGTCCACGCCACCCCCACCACTCCCTGGAACCTAGGCCTGGCTCTCCCCACCTCCACCCCCGCCTCCTCCCTCACCTTCCACAACGCCGGCACCCCCCTCGCCCCCAACCCCTTCACCCAAACCGGCAACCCCCTCACCATCACCGCCCCCACCCAACAAATCCCCGAATGGACCGCCGACGACCAACAAGTCGTCACCCCCCTCCAACCCAGCCCCGCCCGCGCCACAACCCCCGTCACCCAATCCACCCTCATCCCCATGGGCGCCGCCCGCCTCCGCATCACCGCCTTCCCGACGACCTCCGCCACCGGCACCCTGTGGACCCCCTGGAACGCCACCACCGCCCCCTTCCGCATCCGCAACGCCAACAGCGGCAAAGTCCTCGGCGTCGACAGCATGTCGACCGCCGACTCCGCGAACGTCGTCCAGTACGACGACACCGGCACCGCCGACCACCTCTGGCGCCTGATCGACAACGGCGACGGCAACGTCCGCATCCGCAACGTCAACAGCGGCAAGATCCTCGCGGTCCACAACATGTCGACGGCCGACGGCGCCCTCGTGCAGCAGTTCTCCGACAACGGCACCGTCGACCACGTCTGGACCCTCGTCGACAACGGCGACGGCCAGGTCCGCATCCGGAACGTCAACAGCGGCAAGGTCCTCGCGGTCTCCAACATGTCGACGGCGAACAGCGCGCAGGTGGTCCAGTTCAGCGACAGCGGCACCGCCGACCATCTCTGGCTGCTGATCCCCGACGGCCAGGTCCGCGTCTCCAACCGGAACAGCGGCAAAGTCCTGGCGGTCCAGAACATGTCGACCGCCGACAGCGCTCAAGTACAGCAGTTCTCTGACAACGGCACCGTCGACCACCTGTGGACCTTCGTCCCAGACTCCGGCAACACCACTGCCTTCCGCATCCGCAACATCAACAGCGGCAAGGTGCTCGGCGTCTCCAACATGTCGACGGCCGACTCCGCGAACGTCGTCCAGTACACCGACAACGGAACAGCCGATCACCTCTGGCGCCTCCGACCGTCGACGGGGCCCTGGCTCCGCCTCCAGAACGTGAACTCCGGCAAGGTCCTCGGCGTCTCCAACATGTCGACCGCCGACTCGGCGAACGTCGTCCAGTTCAGCGACAACGGAACAGCCGATCACCTCTGGAAATTCATCTAATCCAGCGCCTCCGCAGTCACTGAGAACTCCCGCACCGTCCGAGCGATAGCCCGCTCCACCTCCGCCGCCGTCGCTCCCCGGAACCGGAACCGGCCGCCGACATGCTCGTAGTACGCGTCGGCGGCCGGCAAGATCTCGCCGGCAGCCAACAACTCCTCGGCATAAGGCCCCGGTTCGCTCCCCACCATCGAAGTCACCGACGTGATCCGACAAGGCCGAGCAGCCGGAGCCGGCACCAACAGGAACCCCCCGACCTCTACCTCAGCCTCCACCCCCCAAGGATCTGTAGTCGTCTCCGGCCCCAACCCCAACCCCAACCGAAACCCCACCTCCATCAAGTCATACCCATGCAACTCCCGCCACACAAAAGGAATCTCCCCACCCCCAACCCGAGCCCCCACCTCCAAAAACGCACACTCCCCAGTCCCCCGATCAGCGAACACCTCCAAATGAAACACCGTCGGCTGATCAGTCAGCGCCGCCAGCGCCCGCGTCCCGAACTCCCCGATCGCCGCCACCAGCGCCGGATCGTCCTCCTCGACCGACCCCAGACAAGTCCCGAACCGAAACCCCAACGGAGTAGTGTTCAAATACCGCGACGCCCGAAAAGGACCAAAAACCCTCCCATCGAAGTACCCGTCGACGTGATAAATCTGCCGACCGTCATACGCCTGCGCCAGCACCGGCTCCGAAAAGTCGAGCCCCTCGCACTCCTCCGGCCCGCCCAACTCCCGGACCCCGGCGCTGGAGCTCCCGATCCGCGGCTTCACCACCACCGGCCACCCGTACCGCGCCCCGAACGCGCGGACCTCCTCAGCGCTCCGCACCGCCTCGAACGCCGGCACCGCCACCCCCGCCGCCGCGACGGCCTCCGCCATCAGCAGCTTGTCCCGGAACACCAGCAGCTCGGCCTCGGTCGGCCCGGAGCACCCCCACTCGGCCCGCAGCCGCGCCGCGACCAGCAGGTCGTCCTCCTTCAGCGCGATGATCGCCGCCGGCTTGCCGAGCTCGGCCACCAGATCGTGGATGCGCTCACCGACCTGCCGCTGGTCGTCGGTCGCGCTGACCAGCGCCACGGCCGCGGCCAGCGGCGTCACCGACGACGCGCCGACCTCGGTCGTGATGTAGCTGACCGCGTACTCGCGATGGTCGATGTAGCGCTCGTACTCGGCGTACCGGGCCCGCCAGCGGTGGATCACCACCACATGCGGGCGCGTGCCCTGCCCGAGGCCGGAACCCGGCCCCATCAGGACTCTCCCTCAAGCTCGTAGAACCCGGCCCCGTCCAGGTACCGCACCGTCCCGAAGTCCCGCACCACGACCTCCTCCACCTCGTGCATCAGGTTGATGATGATCGGGCACGTCAGATCGTCCACGGTCCGCCGCAGCATCCCGCCCGGCGCCACCAGCTGCCGCGTCTCGACGAAGCTCTCCAACGCCTCCACCTGCGCCAGCAAGGGATACGAGCGCAGCCGCCCGGCCGTCGTCGTGCAGTTCATCGCCGAGACGAAGTGCCGTCGCAGCCGGTAGTCGTCCTTCCACCGCTCCGCGAACCGCTCGGGCCGCACGGTGGCGTCGACGATCCACTCCAGCTGCGACTCACCGATCGCCTGCCGCACGTAATGCGGCCAGTCCACGCCGGCCATCCGCGCGCCGACCTCGACCACGCACGGCCCGCTCGGCGTCAGCTTCACCTCGATGTGCGCCGCACCGTGCGCGATCCCCAGCGCGTCGAGCACGTCGAAGCAGTACGGCACCAGCTCGTCCTGCACCTCGCCGTGCCGCGGCAGGATCCGCAGCCCGCAGGTCAGGTCGGTGATGCCGTTCGCGCCGATCTTCTCGTACTTCCACATGTCGGTGACGTGGTGCTGCCCGTCGCGGCTGACCGTGTCGACGATGTACTCGCCGCCCACGAGGTACTCCTGCGCGACCACGCCCTCGTTGCGGATGTCGAAGACGTTCTCCGCGCCGACGATCGCGCGGTATCCGGCGACCGCCTGCTCCGGCGTGTCGCAGAACGACACCCCGTCGCCGGCCGCGCTGCGCGTGGGCTTGACGACGATCCGCCCGCCCACCTCCCGGTGCCAGGCGGCCAGCTGCTCCTCGCCGGTGACCAGCAGCTGGTTCGCGGCCCGCAGTCCGGCGGCGCGCACCGTCTCGATCATCACGAACTTGTCGCGCCGCGCGGTGCTCAGCGCGGTCCCGTTGGTCAGCAGCCCCAGAGCCTCGCTGACCTGGTCGGCGAGCTCGACGCCGAGCTCGCCGCCGGCGATCACCGCGGCCGGTCGGTGCGCGGCGACCGCCTCGACCGTGGCCGACAGGTCGCCGGAGTGGCTGATCAGGGCCTTGTATCCGGACATGTCGAAGGCGGCGGCGTAGCCCCGGGGCGGCTCCGGCGTGCTCAGCAGCCTGATCACCTCGTAGCCGGCCTTGACGAACTCCGGCGCCAGCCGCTTGGTCGGCGCGTACACGTCCGTGATGACGACCGTCTTGGAAACGCTCGGCGGGCTCATGGGCAACACCCTTTCTGCACGGAATGCGGCCTGCGGCAGTGGCAGTGCGAGTGGCACTGGAACCGGCTCCGGCACTGGCATCGGAAGATCGCTCGAAGTGTGCGCCGACCGGCTTCGGATCCGCTGCAAATCCACTGCGAATCCACTGCGCCCCAGCCGCACCTCCACCCCACCCCCACCCCATCCCCGGCACCCCTCCAGCACCCCTCCACCACCCCCGCCGAAGGCATTTGCCGCCTTCGACGGCATATGCGGAATTCCGAATCAGTAAGCGGATTCACAGCGGATCCGCAGGGCATTCGCAGCGCCCCTTGGAACTCTGGGGCGATCGTCCGCAGCATCCGCGATTGGGGAGCGATGACCGACACGACAAGCACGCTGCGCCGGCTGTGCTGGCTGTTCCCGGACCGGGAGTCCACCCGCACCAACGCCAAGTGGAAGGCGTCGTTCTGGGACCTCTACTCCGAGGTCGCCAAGGACCTCGACCTGACCTTCGACCGGGTCGCGCCGGAGGCGGTGACCGTCGACGCGCTCGACGTCCACCACCCGCGCACCTACGTCGACGGCGCCCTGGTGACGCCGCAGGACACGGTGTTCCTGACCTCCCCCTACACGCTGCCGTACCAGTCGGTCGACGCCTTCAACCAGTTCACCCTGTACTCGGTGCTGGAGCAGGCCGGCTTCTACCTGCCGCACCCCACGATGTTCGCGCCGATCGGCAACGACAAGCTGGCCACCCTGCTCTACTTCAAGGACTGCCCGCTGCCGCCGGTGCCCACGGTCCGCGTTACCGCCGGCCGCGACCTGCTGTTCGACGAGTACATGACGGCCACCGCGGACCTGCCCTACCCGGCCTTCGTCAAGCCGGCCGGCTGGATGGCCGCGCGCGGCATCAACCTGGCCCACGACTCGCACGATGTCAGAGGCCTGCTGAGCCTGGCCCAGGGCGGCGACACCACCCTGGTCTTCCAGCCCTACCTCGGCAAGGGCACCATCGACTTCCGCGTCTACGTCGTCGACGGCCGCGCCCACACCACCCTGGTCCGCGAACCCGGCGAGGGCGCGATCTACCCGCAGGTGACCACCGGCGCCAAGGCCTACTACACCGAGGCTCCCGCCGAGCTGCTGCCCGCCGTCGAGTACTGCGCGCAGCGCCTGCCGATCCCGTACTTCTGCGCCGACTTCCTCTACGACGGCGAGCGCTACTGGCTGTCCGAGATCGAGCCCGACGGCATGATCTTCTGCCCGAACCCCGGCGACCCGGCGACCGCCGAGGCCACCCGCACCCTGGTCCTCGACCGCTTCCGCGCCTACCGCGACCAGCACGCCGTCATCTTCCACCCCGGGCTCCGCACCCCCGCCGTGCTTGAGGAGGCCTCGGCATGACCCCCCAGTTCGCCAGCACCGTCCCCGACGCCCTCGACACCGCCCGCGCCACCCTGGCCAAGCTGCGCTCGGTGCCGGCGCTGGCCGACCGGTACGCCGACGTCATGGCGCTGGACAGCCTCGAGGACCTGATCCACGTCCCGGTGATGGTCAAGGACGACCTCAACGCCGCCCTGGACCACCTGAAGCCGAAGGCGCACCGCGGCGCCACCTGGACCTTCCAGAGCGGCGGCAGCACCGGCTCGCCCAAGCTCGGCTACGCCCCGACCGGCCTGTACATGAACGAGGTCTACGAGCAGTGGAAGCCGCTGGGCCCGGACGACCTGTTCGTCAACGGCTGGGGCGCCGGCAAGCTGTGGGGCGCGCACTACCTGATGGGCTGCTACGCCGACCTGGCCGGCTGCACCGGCATCGGCCTGGGCGCGGTCAACCGCAACGAATACGACGTCTGGCTGGAGTTCTTCGCCGAGCGCAAGGTCACCTCCTTCGGCGGCACCCCCAGCGTGCTGCGCCCGATCATCGGCCGGGCCCGCGAGATCGGCATCAAGCTCCCCGAGCTTCGCAGTGTCCTGTATCTGGGCGAGGAGTGGAACCCGGGCCTGGACGAGGACCTGCCGCTGGTCGCCCCGAACGCCAAGCGCTGGGGCCTGTTCGGCAGCACCGAGACCTGGGTGGCCGGCACCAACACCCCCGAATGCGCCGCCGACACCTGGCACCTGCTGCCCTCGCAGCTGGTGCACGTCGGGGAGAACCAGATGCTCGACTTCACCTCGCTCAAGCCGCACGGCCTGAACCCGGTCCTGCGCTACCAGACCGGCGACGCGGGGGAGTGGGTCACCTGCACCTGCCGCGAGTCCGGCCCGGCGCTGCGCGTGCTCGGCCGCCGCGACGGCGAGGTGAAGTTCCGCGGGCTGCTGCTGAACGCCGACACCCTCACCGCCGAGGTCTGCGCGCACAGCGGCGTCTCCCAGGCCCAGCTCGTGCTCACCGAGTACGCCTCGCGCGGCAGCACCCTGGAAGTCCTGATCGTGCCGTCCCGCGACGCCGTCGCCGGCCTGGCCGAACGGGTCCGCGACCACATCCTCGGCTCGGCGTTCGGCGGGCCCTCGACCGCGTTCCACCGCGACCCCGAGGCCCTGGTGGTGCGGCTGGTCGAGGAGCTGATCAGCAACGAGCGCACCGGCAAGACCTCCAAGCTCGTGCAGCGGCGGGAGCCGTGAGCGCTGCCGCGGCCGGATCGGCCCCCAAGCCCCCAAAGCGCCCGGAACACCCGGAACGCCCGGAGCACCCAGAGCGCCCGGGCCGCCTGGGGCTGGGCCGCCAGTTCAACCTGCTGTGGGCCGGACAATCGGTCAGCTACATCGGCGACAAGGTCAACATCTTCGTCGTCCCGGCCGTGATGATCCTGCTCCTGCACGCCTCGGCGTTCCAGGTCGGCCTGGTGGCGATGGCGCAGTACCTGGCCATCCCGCTGCTGTCCCTGGTCGCCGGGATGCTGGTGGACCGCTGGGACCTGCGGCTGACGCTGGTCGCCTGCGACCTGATCCGGTTCGCGGTCATCCTGCTGGTCATGGCCGCCTACTGGGCCGGCCACCTGTCCGTGGCGCTGCTGTTCTTCAGCGTCGCGATCGTCAACGCCACATCAGTGTTCTTCAACATCGGTTACACCGCGACCATCGCCAACGTCGTCCCGGTCGAGGGCCGGGTCTCGGCGTACTCGAACATGGAGACCTCCCGGACCGCCTCCGAGGTCGTCGGCCCCGCCGTCGCCAGCCTGCTGTACCAGCTGATGGGCATCGCCGCCCTGCTCGTCGACGCCGGCAGCTACCTGTTCTCGGCCGGCGCCATCCGCTCCATGCGGTCCTACGGCGAACGCAAGAAGATCGAGCAGACCATGTGGCAGCGGCTCAAGGCCGGCGTCGCCCTGAACTGGACCGACCCGGTCCTGCGCGGCACCCTGATCGGCACGTTCATCATGAACGTCGGCGGGCCGGTCTACGTCACCGTCATGCCGATCCTCGCCTACCGCGGCCTCGGCCTGTCGGTGGGCGTCTACGGCATCGCCATGTCCGTCGCCGCCGCGGCCGCGCTGGCCGGCGCCCTGGTCGCCCAGCGTGTCAGCAGGCTGATCGGCCCGGCCCGGCTGATGCCGATGGCGGTGTTCGCCCACTCGGCCGTCGGACTGGGCATCCTGCTCGCCCCGCGCCTGCCCTCGGCCGTCGTCGTCGGCGCCGTGCTGTCCCTCTACGGCGTGACCATGGTCTGGTACAACGTCTGCACCGCGGCCGTCCGGCAGGTCCGGATCCCGGTCGCCGACCAGGCCGTCTCAGCCGCCGCCTTCCGGACCCTGACCTGGGGCATCATCCCCGTCAGTGCCCTGATGGCCGGGGTCTTCGTCGAGATGCTGACCCCGGGCCACGGCATCCGGAACGCCTGCAAGATCACCATGGTCTGCGCCACGCTGATCGGCACCCTCTTCGCCTGGCCGCCGGAGGCCGGGATCCAACGCAAGCTGAACCGTGAGAAGGCGCTGGCCGAGGCGGCTCCGGCCGCCGGCACCGCCGCGCCGGTGGGGAGCACCGCATGAGCCGCGACAACCGCGTAGTCCTGATCACCGGATGCTCCTCGGGCATCGGCCTGGAGACCGCGCTCGCCGCCGCCGGCGCCGGCTGCACCACCGTGGCGACGATGCGCGACCCGGACAAGGCCGGACCGCTGCTCGCCGCGGCCGCCGAGGTCGGCGTCACCGTCGACGTGCGCCGGCTCGACGTCACCGACGAGCAGTCCATCGACGCCTGCCTCAAAGAGGTCGTCGCCGACCACGGCCGCCTCGACGCCGTGGTGAACAACGCCGGCGGCGCCAACACCTTCGCCACCATCGAGACCGCCTCGATGGCCGAATACCGGGCCAACCTCGAAGTCAACTTCTTCGGAGTGGTCGCCGTGACCCGCGCGGCCCTGCCCCATCTGCGGGCCTCCGGCGGCCGCGTGGTCACCGTCGGCAGCAGCCGCGGCCTGATCGGCCAGCCGTTCAACGAGGGCTACTCGGCGGCGAAGTTCGCCGTCGAGGGCTTCATGGAATCGCTCGCGCCGACCGCCGCCGCGATGGGCGTCTCGATCGTGCTCGTGGAACCCGGACCGGTGCTCGGCACCGCCTGGGGCCCGAACTCCGGGCTGACCCGCCAAGGACTGCTCGACGCCGCCGGCCCCTACGCCGAAGTGCTCGAACGCTACATGGACTGGGTCGCCCACTCCGGCTATCCCGGCGCCCAGAACGGCGCCGAGGTCGCCGAGGTCGTCTGCGACGCCCTGATCGCCGAACACCCCGACTTCCGGATCCCGACCTCGGACTGGGTCGCCGAGTACGCCGCGCTGAAACTGGTCCAGATCAGCGGCGCGGACCTCCAGGACATGGCGCGCTCATGGCTGACCTGACCGGAACCCGCCCCGCGTCGCAGGCTGCTGACCTGACTAAAGTCCCTCCCGCGTCGCAGGCCGCTGATCTGATTGAAACCCGTCCGGCGTCGCAGGCCACTGACCTGCTCGCCGACTTCGCCGCCGCGGTCCGCGCCCACCCGGACCGGATCGCGGTCCTCACCGACGGCGTCCCGCTCACCTACGCCGAGCTGGCCGAGAAGGTCGCGGCCCGGGCCAGCGAACTCGGCCCCGCCCCCGGCGCCGTCGAAGTCCCCACCGCCCGCGCCCCGGAGACCGTCGTCGGCCTGCTCGGCGCCCTGACCGCCGGCGGCGCCTACTGCCCGGTCGACCCGGACTTCCCCGCCGAACGCCGCGCCGCCATGCGCGACGCCCTCGACGCCGACCTGCCCGCCGACACCGCGTACGTGCTGTTCACCTCCGGCTCGACCGGGGCCCCCAAACCCGTCCTCACCCCGCGCACCGCGATCAGCACCGTCGTCACGGCCCTGCGCGGCCTGTTCGAGCTCACTCCCGATGACAGGGTCCTGCAATTTGCGTCCCTGAACTGGGACACCTGCTTCGAGGAGATCCTGCCGACCCTCACCGCCGGCGCCACCCTCGTCTTCGACCACGAAGCCCACACCGGCTCCTTCGCGCGCTTCCTGCGCATGATCGAGCAGCACGGCGTCACCGTCGTCGACCTGCCCACCGCGTTCTGGCACGAACTCGTCCGCCACCTCGCCGAGGACGGCCGCGGCCTGCCCGCCTGCCTGCGCCTGGCCGTCATCGGCGGCGAGGCGGCCAACCCGGCGCGGGTCACCGAATGGCTCGCCCTGGCCCCGGACGTCCGGCTGCTCAACACCTACGGCTGCACCGAGACCACGCTGATCACCCACGCCTGCGACGTCGACGGCGTCCCGGTGCCGATCGGGCGCGCGCTGCCGCACGTCAGGGAGCTGATTACGGACGACGGCGAGCTGCTCGTCGGCGGACCGGCGCTGGCCGCCGGCTACCTCGGCCGCCCCGAGGCCACCGCCGAGCGGTTCGTGGTCCGCGCCGGCGAGCGCTGGTTCCGCACCGGCGACCGGGTCCGGCGCCGCGCCGACGGCCTGCTGCTGCACGAGGGCCGCCTGGACCACGTCGTCAAGATCCGCGGCGTGCGCGTCGACCCCGGCGAGGTCGAGGCGCAGCTCACCCGGCACCCGGCGGTCGACGCCGCCGCCGTGGTCGGAACCGCCCTGGCCGGCCGCACCGCGCTGGTCGCCTACGTCGTCGCCCGCGACCGGAACGACGACCTGCTCGGCTGGCTGCGCGCCCGGGTGCCCGCGCACCTGGTGCCCAGCCGCCTCACCTACGTCCCCGCCCTCGAACTCACCGCGAGCGGCAAGGCCGACCGGGCGGCGACGCACCGGCGCCACGCGCCCGTACGAAAGGCAGAGAACCGATGACCACCGCCGACGTCCTGGCGATCTTCCGCACCGTGCTGGAGACCGAGGACATCGCCGCCTCCGACGACTTCTTCGACCTCGGCGGCGACTCGCTGCTGGCCACCCGGGTGCTCAGCGCGCTGGCCCGGGCCGGCGGGGCCGAGCTCACGATGGAGGACTTCCTGATGGCCCCGACCCCGGAACTGCTCGCGGCCCGGGCCGCCGGGGCCGCCGGGGCGGTCGTGTCGTGAGGGTCCTGATCGTCGGCGCCGGCCTGGCCGGCCTGGTGGCCGGCGACCGCCTGCGCCGGTCCGGCGCCGCCGTCACCGTGCTGGAGGCGCGCGACCGGGTCGGCGGCCGCACCCACGGCATCGAGGTGGCCCCCGGCGCCTGGGCCGACGCCGGCGCGGCCTACCTCGGCGACCGGCACACCGAACTGCTCGCGCTGCTCGCCGAGCACGACCTGAAGACCACGCCGACCAGCACCGAGGGCGCCAGCCGCTTCGAGCTCGGCCCGGCCGCCGACGGCCCGCTGACCCGGCCCGGCCGGTTCCCGCCGCTGAACGCCGTGGCGCTGGGCGAGCTGTTCGACCGGCTGGCCGACCTGACCAGCCTGGTCGACGTGGCAGAGCCCTGGCACACCCCGGGCGCCTCCGACCTGGACGGCACCACCGCCGCCGAATGGGCCGAGGCGAACCTGCGCCATCCCGACGCCCGCGTCTTCTTCCCGCTGTTCCTCGGCGAGATGATGGCCGCCGACCCCGCCGACATCTCCGTGCTGCACATGGCGTTCTACCTCCGCTCCGGCGGCGGGCTGCGCTACCTGAACGCCTTCGAGGGCGGCGCGCAGGAGTACCGCGTCGACGGGGGAGCGCACCGGCTGTGCGAGCGCCTGGCCGCCGGGCTCGACGTCCGCCTCGGCTCGGTGGTGACCGCGGTGCACCAAGACGCCGCCGGGGTCCGGATCCGGACCGAGGACGGCGGCGCTTTCGAGGCCGACCGGGCCGTGGTCGCGGTCCCGCCGGTGCTCGCCGACGGGATCGACTTCGCCCCCGGGCTGCCCGCCACCCGCTCCACCTCCCGCACGGCCCCGGGCTGCGCGGTGAAGGTCCACCTCGTCTACCCCGGGCCGGCCTGGCGCGACGAGGGCCTGTCCGGCTGGTCGGTCAACGCCCGCGGCCCGCTGCTGTCCACCGTGGACGACTCCCCGGCCGATTCCGCGACCGGAGCCCGGGTCGGGGTCCTGACCGGCTTCGTCACCGGCGCCGAGGCGCACCACTTCTCCGCGCTGCCGCCCGGGGAGCAGCGCGACCGGGCCCGGGCCCAGGCCCGGCGCCTGTACCCGGGGCTGCCGGAACCGGTCGCGGTCCACGTCACCGACTGGATCGCCGACCCGCACGCCCGCGGCTGCTACGCCGCGCTGTTCGGACCCGGCGACTGGCTGCGGCTGGGGCCGCGGCTCACCGCCGCGCACGGCCGCGTCCACTGGGCCGGCACCGAGACCAGCACCGAGTTCTTCGGCCTCATGGAGGGCGCGATCCGTTCGGGCCGGCGCGCCGCGGCCGACATCCTCAATCAGCCCGGAGCCTGAAGGAGATCGCGATGAGCGACACCAGTCCCCTCGCCCCGCTGTCGGTGCGCGAGAACTTCATGACCGAGCCGGACCTCGGCGCGGGCAACTTCCTGGACTACGCGCTGCGGGACAACCCGAACCGCGACGTCCCGTATCTGTACAGCCACAAGACCGATCACCGCGGCCAGGTGGTGCTGCGCGGTCACAGCCTGACCGACCTCGCCGCGCTGCGCGACCGCTACGCCAAGTGGTACCACGCCAACGGCGTCCGCCCCGGCGACCCGGTCGGCGTGCTGGTGCCCGAGGGCTTCGAGCCGCTGGTGCACTTCCTGGCGCTGTCCGCGCTGGGCGCCGTCCCGGCGATGATCAACGACGCGATGCGCCCCGACGTGCTGGTCCGCTACCTGGACCACGTCGGCGTGGTCGGGGTGGTGGCCTTCGACACCACCCGGCTGGCGGCCGCCTATCGCGAGGATCCGCGCAGCCGGCCCCGGTTCCTGGCCCTGGCCAGCGAGGTGCAGGCGTTCGACGCGTCCAGTGCCGCGCTGCCGGAGCAGTACCCGTACCGGCACGCCGCCGACGATGTCGTGGCCCTGATCCACTCCTCGGGCACCACCGGCATCCCCAAGTCCACCATCCTCGGCCACCGCCAGTTCTGGGACGGCAAGCAGCCGCGCATGACCCGCTTCCCGGCCGAGCCCTACGACAAGCTCATGTCGCTGATGCCGCACACCCACGCCGGCGGCCTGAGCTACTTCCTCACCGCGACGCTGCTCGGGCTGCCGACCGTCGTCATGGGCGACTGGACCCGGGCCGGCGTCGAGCCGGTCATGGAGGCCTTCCAGCCCACGATGATCGCCTCGTTCCCGCGCACCTTCGTGGAACTGGCCACCGGCGACCTCCCGGCCAAGGGCGCGGCCCGGATCCACAGCTGGTTCAACACCGGCGACTCCGCGCACTACGGCCACATCCGCCGCCTGGTCACGCTCGGCGAGCGCCCGGCCGGGCTGATCAAACCGTGGCTGCTGCCCTCGGAGCGGGCCGCCGAGCAGGCGCAGCCCGGATCGCAGTACGTCGACGGCCTCGGCTCCTCCGAGATGGGCATGGCGAACTTCGGCCAGGTCTGGACCCCCGAGAGCGTGCGCGACGACCGCTGCGTCGGCAAGAAGCTGGAGACCGTCACCGAGGCCGCGGTGCTCGACGGCGACGGCAACCCGCTGCCGGACGGCGAGGTCGGGCTGCTCGGCGTCAAGACCCCGTCGCGCACCCCGGGCTACTGGAACGCCGCCGAGCTGACCCGCTCCTTCGAGCTGAACGGCTACTGGCTCACCGGCGACGTGGCCCGCCGCGACGCCGACGGCCGCTTCTACCACCTGGACCGCACCGTCGACGTGATCGACAGCGTCGCAGGGCCCGTCTACACCCTGGAGCTGGAGGAGGTGCTGCTGGCCGACGTCGACGAGTTCGTGCAGGACTGCTCGGTGTTCGGCGTGCCCGGCCCGGAGGGCGCGCAGGTGCCGGTGGCGATGGTCCGGTTGCAGGCCGGCGCCGCCGAGGCGACCGAGGAGCGGGTGCTGGAGGCGGCGAACAAGCAGCTCGCCGACGCCGGCCGCACGCCGCTGGCCGCCGTCCGCATCGCCCGCCGGGCCGCGGACTACCCGCTGGGCCCGACCGGCAAGGTCCTCAAGCGCGAACTCCGCACTCGGTTCGCGACCTTGTTCACCGCCCAGACCGGCCTCTGATGGCGCCGGGGACCGACCTGGCGCGCGAGGAGCCCTACCGCTATGTCCGGCCGACCCTGGTCGAGCCGGACTGGCGGCGGCTCCCGGGCTGGCACGGGGTCACCGCCGAGCAGTGGCGGGACCCGCAGTGGCAGCGCGCGCACAGCGTCAAGACGGTCGCGCAGCTGCGCGACGTCATGGGCGGCCTGCTGTCCGAGGCCTTCTACGACGACCTCCAGGCCGACCGCGAACGCTTCGCGACCATGGCGCTGCTGGTGCCGCCGCAGATGCTGAACACGATGGTGCCGGACGCGCCGCCGGACGACGCGTCGTTCCTGGCCGACCCGGTGCGCGGCTATCTGCTGCCGGTGGCCTCCGACCGGGACCCGGACTGGCCCAGCCACCCGCACGCCCAGCGCGACTCGCTGCACGAGGCCGAGATGTGGGTCGTCGAGGGCCTCACCCACCGGTACCCGACGAAGGTGCTGGCCGAGCTGGTGTCCACCTGCCCGCAGTACTGCGGGCACTGCACCCGGATGGACCTCGTCGGGTCCAGCACGCCCCAGGTCGCCAAGAATCGGCTGGTGCTGCGGCCGGCCGACCGCCAGGAGGCGATGCTCGACTATCTCAAGCGCACACCCGGCGTCCGCGACGTCGTGGTGTCCGGGGGCGACGTGGCGAACGTGCCGTGGCCGCGCCTGGAGGCGTTCCTGCTCCGGCTGCTGGAGGTGGAGTCGGTGCGGGACATCCGGCTGGCCACCAAGGCCGTCGTCGGGCTGCCCCAGCACTGGCTGCAACCCAAGGTGCTGGAGGGGATGGAGCGGGTGGCGCGGCTGGCCGCGCGGCGCGCGGTGAACCTGGCCGTGCACACCCACGCCAACCACGCCAACTCGGTGACGCCGCTGGTCGCCGCCGCCGCCCGGGCGCTGCTGGACGCCGGGGTGCGGGACGTCCGCAACCAGGGCGTGCTGATGCGCGGGGTGAACGCGACCCGCGACAGCCTGCTCGACCTCTGTTTCGCCTTGCAGGGCGAGGCGAACATCCTGCCCTACTACTTCTACATGTGCGACATGGTGCCGAACGCGGAGCACTGGCGAGTGGCGCTGGGCGACGCCATCGCATTGCAGGACTCGATCATGGGCTACCTGCCCGGCTACGCCACGCCGCGGGTGGTGTGCGACGTGCCGCTGGTCGGCAAGCGCTGGGTGCACATGGTCCAGGCCTACGACCGGGAGCTGGGGGTGTCGACCTGGGACGGGCAGCAGTACTACGACCCGATCAGGACTCTGCCGGAGGCGGGGCGGCAGTGGTGGGCGGCGCGGCAGGCCGTCCCGACAGCATGACGCTCTGCCCCCGGAACTCGGCGATCACCGCGCCGTCCTTGGGCCGGCGCACCGTCACGTCGTAGACGCCGGTCCGCCCGGCCCGCTCCCGCTCCACCGCCTCCGCGACCAGCTCGTCGCCGGGCCCGGCCGGTCGCAGGAACATCACCTGGGCCGACTGGGCCACGGCGGCCGGGCCGTGGGAGTTGCACGCGTACGCGAACGCGGCGTCGGCCAGCAGGAACAGATATCCGCCGTGGCCGATGCCGTGTCCGTTGACCATCCGCTCGGTCAGGCGCATGGACAGCACCGCCCGGCCCGGCGCCACCTCGTCCAGCGCGATGCCCAAGGACTGGCAGGTCAGGTCCTGGGCGAGCATCGCCTCGGCGCGTTCGCGGACAGTCATGGGGCTCCGTTCGTCGTGCGGGGGATCGGGCCGGCGGACCTGCCGGGGGTCGCGCTGGGAGTCAGCCCGGAGGCCGTCTCGGGGTTCGAGTGCACCGCCGGATGCGGAGCCGGGCGCGGAGCCGGATGCGGAGCCGGGCGCGCCGCGCCGCCGGCCGCCGGGCCGTCCCGGCGCTCCGAGCCGCGCAGCGCCGGCAACGCCTGGCCGATCGCGATCATCGTCCGGGCCAGGGCCCGGTCCGGCGCGCTGACCCGGGGCGCGTCCAGACACCGGCTCAGATGGCTGAGGAAGTCCTCGCCGGCCCGCCCGCCCGACGCGGCCACCGCCCGCTCGAACCGCCCGCCGACCGCCGCCTCGCCCAGGATGAGGGCCTGGGCGAAGCGTTCCTGGCCTTTGCGGACGCGCCCCGACCCGGCCAGGACGTCGGCGTACCCGGCCAGCGCGATCGCGTACGACAACGGCTCCCGGCCCGGATCCAGGCAGCTCAGCGTGTGCTCCATCGTCGCGCGCGCCTCGTGCGGCCGCCGCTGCCGGGCCCGCAGCCGGCCCAGCCCGAACGCCGCGGCGCACGACAGCCGGTCGCTCTCGGCCTCCAACAGCTCCGCGGCGCGCGTCAGATGCCAGTCCACCTCGGGCAGCTGCCCGGGATCGGCCAGCAGCGCCATGCCGAGCTGCGCGTGCGCGGCCCCGAGCAGGCGCGGATCGTCCAGCTGCGCGGCTGCGGCCAGGCCCAGGCGGCACACCTCGACCGGCAGCGCGGGCTCGGTGTCGCCGGCGAACTTGACGAACCGCCACGTCAGCTCGGCGTCGTCGCGCCCGGCCAGCCAGCGGGCCACCGGCACCAGGTTCGGGCGCTCGAAGTCGAGGAACAGCGAAGCGTCCTCGCCGGTGAACGGCAGCCACTCGGCCGGACCCTCGGCGTCCCGCGCCGCCTGCGGTTCGCGCGGCCGCGGCTGTGCCGGGTCGCGCAGCCAGGCCGGCCCGGGCCCGCCGCCCGGCTCGGTCTCCAGGGCCACGGCCCGGGAACAGGCCTCGAAGGCCTGCACGTACCAGCGGGCCACCCGCTCCTCGACCACGTCCCGGTCCGGCAGGTCCGCGCCGCAGTGCCGCGCGTATCGCAGGACCATGGCATGCAGCCAGTAGCGGTCCGGGCCGGTCTCGACGACCAGGTTGGCCGAGATCAGCTCGTCCAGCAGCCGCCGGGCCCGCAGCACCGAGACCCCGGCGGCGGCCGCCGCCAGCTGCAGGCAGGCCGAGCCACCGGGCAGCAGGCCCAGCTGCCCGAACAGCCGCGAGGCCGCCGGGCCGAGCCCGGCGCGGGTCTCGGCCAGGGCCGCGCGCACCGTGCGCGGGTCCCCGGCCACGGTCAGGGTGTCGACCCGCTCGCGCAGCTCCTCGGCGAACGACGCCGGCGACTGCCGGGACCGGGCGGCCAGCGTCGCCCCGGCGATCCGCAGCGCCAGCGGCCAGCCGCCGCACAGCTCGACCAGTTCGGCGACGCCCGCGCCGCTGAGCCGGTCCGGGCCGACGATCGCGCTCAGCAGGTCCCGCGAGGGATCCGGGCCCAGCGGCTCGATGGTCAGGGTCCGGACGGCGTGATGGATGGACAGTGCCGTGAGCCGGCTGCGGCTGGTCGCTACGATCAGGCTGCCCGGCGTCGGGGGCACCAGCGGCAGCAACTGGCCGACCGCCTGCACGTCGTCGGCGACCACCAGGACCCGGCGGCCGTGGACCAGCGTCCGGTAGAGCGCGGCCCGCTCCTCGGTGCTGACCGGGAGCTTGTCGGCGCTGACGCCGAGCGCCAGCAGCACCGCGCCCAGCGCCGCCCCGGCCTGCGGCGGGCCGCCGGACCGGGCCGGGCGCAGGCCGACGAAGATCTGGCCGTCCGGGAACCGGTCGGCGATCGCGTGCGCCCAGCGGACGACCAGCGCGGTCTTGCCCAGGCCGCCGGCGCCGGAGACGACGAGCACTCGCGGCTCGTCGCGCGGCCCGGGCAGGGCGGCGGTCAGCGCGGCCAGATCGCTGTCCCGGCCCAGGAAGTGCCCCGAGCTGGCGGGCATCTGCGCCGGCGGTGGGGCCGTCGGCGAAGTCTGCGCGGCCTGGGGGCCTTCGGAGGACTCCGGCGGGGAGCCGCCGGACTCGGGGTGGTGGGACTGGTGGTGGGAGCGGGGGTGGGACCGGTGGTGGGAGTCGAAGACGTCCGATTGTCCAGCGTCCGCCTCGAATGCGGACCCCAGATCGTCCTCCGTCCCCGGCTCCGCCGCATCCGGGAGAACGGTCTTCCGGGTCTGCGGCGCGGGG
Source organism: Catenulispora yoronensis (assembly GCF_039531695.1). NCBI lineage: Bacteria > Bacillati > Actinomycetota > Actinomycetes > Catenulisporales > Catenulisporaceae > Catenulispora > Catenulispora yoronensis. The sequence continues at coordinate 103,494 of NZ_BAAAQN010000031.1, read as the reverse complement.
GCCGTCCTCGGTGCCGGGGCGGCCGGCCGGCTGTCGTCGGAAAACGCGCCGGGTCCGCCCGCACCGGACGCTCCTATATTCGGATGCGGCGGGCCGTTGCGGCCCTTCTTGATCTGGGCCGCCAGACTCACGGCGGCGCCGGGGTCCTCGGTGAGGGCGGCGGTCCGGGGCCGGGGCACGACGGCCGGAGCCGGCGGAGCAGCTGGAAGCGCCGGGGGTGCCGGAGCTGCCGGAGCCGCGTGAACCGATGGAGCCGCCGGAGCCGCCGCGGCCTTGCCGGCGCCCGGAAGCGGCTCGCCCCGAAGAATCAGGGCCCGCAGTTCGCGGACGGCCGCGCACGGCTCGGAGCCGAGTTCCTCCTCCAGCCGTTCCTGCAACGCGACGTAGGCGCGGACGGCATCGGCCTGCCGATTGCACTTGTACAGCGCCGCCATCAGTTGCAGGACCAGCCGTTCGCGCAGCGGATACGCCGACACCGCCGCCGCGAGCTCGCCGACGACCTCGGCGTGCTGGCCCAGCGCCAGCTCGGCCTCGAAGCACTGCTCCATCAAGGAGACCCGGAGCTCCGCCAGCCGGGCCCGCTCCGGATCCGCGCCCGGCGCGCACGCGCCGTCCAGCGGCTCGCCGCGCCACAGTCCGAGCGCCGACCGCGCCAGTTCGGCCTTTTCCCTGGGCGCCGGCGCGGCCCTGACCCTCCGGGCCAGCGCCTCGCAGCGTCCGACGTCCGTCGCCGTGGCCGGCAGGTCGAGCAGGTACCCCGGCTGCCGGGTGACCAGCGCCGCGCCCACCTTCCGCCGCAGTCCGGATACCAGGCCCTGGACCCGCGAGCGGGGCGCGGCCGGCGGCCGCTCGCCCCACAGCCCGTCGATGATCCGGTCGGTGGACGACACCGTCCCCGGCTGGAGGGCCAACAGTGCCAGCAGGTCCCGCTCCAGCGGGGCCAACGGCACACGCACCGCGCCGGCCCAGACCTCGACCGGCCCGAGCAGGAGAATCTCCATCAACGCAGCATCCTCCCCAGAATGCCCAATGCTCACCTTGACCCGAGCGTGACGACGAACATCGCACCGCGGATCCGGCACTCCTGGTACGGTCCGCGGCCGAGCGCGGTTCAGGGCCCGGACGACCGGTACGGACACACACCGCGTGTCCGCCCTTGGGTGGCATGTCAGGCGTCTCGCTATTCGGATCGTACAGCCGTACAGCCCAAAAAAGTGAGATCGAAGAAAGCTGATTCACAAGACGTCCGAGAAGGATTGAACGGCCGGTGGCAGGGGTAAGCACGGCGCCGGTATTGCGCCCGGATCACCTGCGAAGCCGTTGGCAACCGAAGGATATCGTCCGGTGACGGAGCGGAATTGTTCCGCGCCTGTCCGCGACGGTTTCCCTAGGTAATCTTCGGGTTGCCGACGTTGCATTCTTGGGCGATATCAATGCATTGCGCGTGGCTGGCGGGCGCCGGGCTCCGCATCCGGAAAGGGTGATTCCCACCGATATGATGCGTGGAATGGGAAGAATGCCCGGACAGCGGCCGACTCGATGAAGCGGATCAGGCCGCGACGGTCTCCGCGGTGACGTACTTGTATACGTAACCTGCGACAGCTCCGCCGACCAGCGTCGCGACCAGCCAGAGCCAGATCTTCGCCCAGGAGAACAAGCCCATGGTGGCGGCGCCGAGCGCCACGGCCGGGTTGAAGGCGCCCCCGGAGATGCCGCCGACGGCGAACGCTCCGGCGGCGACGGTGAAGCCGATCGCCAGGCCGTAGAAGGAGTTGTCCTTGGTGTCGTCGCTGGTGGCGACGTTGAGGACGACGTAGGCCAGGGCGAAGGTGAACAGGGCCTCGGCCGCCATGGCCTGCCAGAGCGCGCGGCCGCTGGGGGACAGGGCCTTCACAGCCGGCGGATCGACCAGCCACTTGGCGACGGCGGCGGCCAGGAAGGCCCCGGCCAGCTGGGCGATCCAGTACCCTGCGACGTCCTCCCGCGAGATCCGGCCGCGGACGAGGACGGCGAGGGTGACCGCCGGGTTGAAATGCCCGCCGGAGATGTGGCCCCCGGCGTAGACCATGGTCATCAGCACCGCGCCGATGGCCAGCGGAGCCAGAGCGACCTGGCCGAGGACGGCGACGCCGACGGTGAGGACGAGGAAGAAGGTGCCGATGAACTCCACGATGTATCTGCGCACGGGGTGCCTCCGGATGGGTGGTCGGGGTCGGCTGTGCCGGGGGTCGGAGCGGTCAGGGGTGGAACGGTCAGGGGTGGAGCGGAGACCAGTGGAGCGGTCGAGGTTCTAGCGGTCGAAGTCCTGGTGCTCAAGGTCCTGGCGCTCAAGATCGAACCGGTCCAGCTCCATGACCTTGCTCCAGGCGGCGACGAAGTCGCGGACGAACTTCTCCTCGGCGTCGGCGCTCGCGTAGACCTCCGCGAGCGCGCGGAGCTCGGAGTTGGCGCCGAAGACGAGGTCGGCACGGGTCCCGGTCCACCTCCGCGCCCCGGACGCGTCGTGCGCCTCGAAGGTGTCGGCGCCCGCAACCGCGGTCCAGGTGGTGGCGACGTCGAGCAGGTTGACGAAGAAATCGTTGGTGAGGACGCCGACGCGGTCGGTGAGGACACCGTGCGCGACGCCGTTGTGGTTGGCGCCCAGGACCCGCAGGCCGCCGATCAGGACGGTCATCTCCGGCGCCGACAGGGTCAGCAGGTTGGCCTTGTCGACGAGCAGGTATTCGGCCGGGAGCCGAGTGCCCTTGCCCTGGTAATTACGGAAACCGTCGGCCGATGGTTCGAGGGCGGCGAAGGATTCGGCATCGGTGTGCTCCTGGGCGGCGTCGGTGCGGCCGGGGCGGAACGGCACCACGGCCTCGTGGCCGGCGGCCCGAGCCGCCAGTTCGACTCCGACGTTCCCGGCCAGGACGATGAGGTCGGCGAGCGAGACGTGGCGGCCGTCGGTGGCGAAGTCGCTCTGCACGGCTTCCAGGGTGCTGATGACGCCGGCCAGGTGGTACGGTGCGTTCACCTCCCAGGTGTTCTGCGGGAGCAGCCGGATCCGGGCCCCGTTGGCGCCGCCGCGCTTGTCGGAGCCGCGGAAGGTGGAGGCCGAGGCCCACGCGGTGGACACCAGCTGCGGCACGGTCAGGCCGGAGGCGAGGACGCGGGACTTCAGGTCGTCCACGTCGGCGTCGGTGAGGGCCGCCCCGGTGGCGGCCGGGAGCGGGTCCTGCCAGAGCAGTGCCTCGGCCGGGACCTCAGGACCCAGATAGCGGACCACCGGTCCCAGGTCGCGGTGGGTGAGCTTGAACCAGGCGCGGGCGAAGGCGTCGGCGAACTGGTCGGGGTGCTCCAGGAAGCGGCGGGCGATCGGCTCGTAGACCGGGTCGAAGCGCAGCGCCAGGTCGGTGGTGAGCATGGTGGGGGCTGCGGCGTCGGCGTCGTCCTCGGGCTTCCACTGGTGCGCGCCGGCCGGGCTGCGTGTCAGGACCCAATCATGCCGGAACAGGATCTCCAGGAACGCGTTGTCCCAGCGGGTCGGGGTCGTGGTCCACGCGCCTTCGAGCCCTGAGGTGATGGTGTCCGCCCCGGCGCCGGACCCGTGGCTGTTCTTCCAGCCCAGGCCCTGGGCCTCCAGCGGGGCGGCCTCGGGGTCGGGACCGAGGTGGCCTTCGGGGGCGGCGCCGTGCGTCTTGCCGAAGGTGTGGCCGCCGGCGATCAGGGCGACCGTCTCCTCGTCGTTCATCGCCATGCGCCGGAACGTCTCGCGGATGTCGCGGGCCGCGGCGATCGGGTCGGGGCGGCCGTCGGGACCTTGCGGATTCACGTAGATGAGGCCCATCTGCACCGCGGCCAGCGGAGTCTCCAACTCGCGGTCGCCGGTGTGGCGGCGGTCGTCGAGCCAGACGCTCTCCGGGCCCCAGTACACGTCCTCGTCGGACTGCCAGACGTCCTCCCGGCCGCCGCCGAACCCGAAGGTGGCGAAGCCCATGGTCTCCAGGGCGACGTTCCCGGCCAGCACCATCAGGTCGGCCCAGGAGATCGACTGCCCGTACTTCCGCTTCACCGGCCACAGCAGGCGGCGGGCCTTGTCCAGGTTGGCGTTGTCCGGCCAGCTGTTCAGCGGGGCGAACCGCTGCTGGCCGGTGCCCGCGCCGCCGCGTCCGTCGTGGATCCGGTAGGTCCCGGCGGCGTGCCAGGCCATCCGGATCATCAGCGGCCCGTAGTTCCCGTAGTCGGCGGGCCACCACGGCTGGGAGTCGGTGAGCACGTGGGCGATGTCCTGCTTCACGGCGGCCAGGTCCAGCGCGGTGAAGGCGGCGGCGTAGTCGAAGTGCTGGTCGAGCGGGCTGCTGGTACCGGGCCCGGCCAGGATTTTGAGGTTCAGCCGCTCCGGCCACCACTGCCGGTTGCCGCCGCCTTGGGTGGGGTGCGGAGCGCGCACGTCATGGTTCTCGCTCATGGGATTCTCGCTCATGGGATTCCTTCCGAACTGGTCGGATGTGGCTAGGGTTGTTCCCGGAATCCACGAAACGCCTGGAATAGCAGCCTGGTTCGAAGGCTGTGACACCGGCGGGACGAGCGAGGCGAGGCCTATGCGGTAGCAGACAACTGATATCCGTCGGCCTGGAGCCGGAACAGCTCGGCGTACGCGCCGCCGGAGGCCATCAGCGCCTCGTGCGTCCCCTGTTCCTCGACGACGCCGTCGGCCAGCACGACGATCCGGTCGGCGGTGCGGACCGTGTTCAGGCGGTGGGAGATCAGCAGAGTGCTGCGATCGGTGCGCAGCCGGCGCAGGCTGTGGTGGATCTCCTGCTCGGCGCGGGCGTCCAGGCCGGACGTCGGCTCGTCGAGGATCAGCAGGTCGGTGTCGGAGCGCAGGACGGCGCGGGCGATCGCGATGCGCTGCCATTGGCCGCCGGACAGGGTTACGCCGGGATCGCTGACGGTGCCGTTGTTGCTGTTGCTGCTGCCGCCGCTGCCGCTGAACATGCGGCTGAGCATGGTCGACAGGCCGTGGGGGAGGCCGTCGACGAGGTTGGTCGCGCCAGCCGTGGCGGCGGCCTGGTGCAGGCGGGGGTGGTCGTCGGCGGCGGTGAGGTCGCCGACCGCGATGTTCTCGGCGGCGGTGAGGTCGTAGGTCATGAAGTCCTGGAAGACGGCGCAGATCCGGGAACGCAGGTCGCTGATGTCGTGATGGCGGATGTCGACGCCGTCCCAGGCGATCTCGCCGCGAGTCGGTTCGTAGAGGCGGCACAGGAGTTTGACGAGTGTCGACTTCCCGGCGCCGTTCAGCCCGACGAGGGCGACGGTCTGGCCGCGAGGGATGGTGAGGTTGACGCCGCGCAGGATCCAGTCGTGGTCCTGGTGGTAGCGGAACCAGACGTCGCGGAGTTCGATGCTGGTGGTCAGGCGGGGGTGGCCGGCGGGTGTGGTTTCTGGTGTCGGATCTGGAGCTGATGCCGGTGTCCGGGTGAGCTGGACATAGTGGCCGAAGAGGATCAGCATCTGGTTCGCGGTGCCGAGTTGCGCGACGATCCCGGCCAGCCCGCCCTGCACAGCGGCCAACGCCGCGATCAGAATACTGAGGTCGCCGATACTGCCGTGCCCGGCATGGATCCGCGCGACCGTCATCAGCAGCGCCACGCCGGACACGACGGCGGTGAGCGTCGACAGCCCGGCGTCGACACGCAGCGTCGTCCGATCGACGGCGCGCTCGGCGGACTGGATGGCCGTCACCTCGGTGAGCATCCGCTCCCGCAGGAACCCGCCGAGGCCGAACAGCCGGATCTCCTTGGCCGCGCGATTGTCGGTGAGCAGCATCGAGTAGAAGATCTGCCGCCGAGCGCGAGGAACGGTACCCACGGTGACCTCGGCCCGCCGTCGACTCAACGCCAACTGCGCCCCCAACGTCGGCCCGGCCGAAGCCAGCACCAGCACCGCGACCAACGGCGACATCGCCACCAACGTGACCACGAACCCCGCAATAGTCAGCCCGGCCTGCCCGATCGCCAACAGCGACCCCGCCAGCAACTGCGGCCCGTTCTGCGCCGACTGCTGCGCCAACCGCAACCGATTCTGGAACTCGGGATCCTCGACCTCCGCCAACCCCGGCAACCGCGTCACAGCGGCGAACACCTCAGCCTGCGTGAACCGACTGACCCGACGCGCGATCTCCCGATCCGCATAACCACCGACATGCTGAACAACCGCACCAGCAGCGGTGACGACCGCGATGGCCGACGCGCTGGTCCACAACGAGAGTCCACCACCGTCCCGACCGGTGAGCTGGTCGAGAAGCCCCTTGGTCAGCCACGCGACGACGACCGGCGCCAGGCCGGTGACTAGCACCGAGACCAGACGGAGCGCGGCAGTGAAGGGCGCAGCGCGGATGTAGACGCCGAGCGCGGTGGCCAGGAGACGCAGGGGAGCGGGAGTCGAGTCTGCCGCAGACCTCTGCTTCCGCCGCGAGATCAAGTTGCGCAGCCGGCTCGCTGACTTGCTTATTGCTGCCCTGCCCGCCATCGGCTCGCCCGCTCCCGACTTACTCACTCCGGTTCGCTGCCATGGCTTGCTGGTAACGAGCCTGCGTGTCTTTGTGCTGCTTGTCGCGGTCGGCCAGTCTCGGTGACCGGTCGTACCACCCGGCCGACCAACTGTCGGGCGTCGAAGTAGCCGTGTTGTCTTGAATCCGAGCTGTGTTCGGTGTTGTCGCCGAGCAGCACCAGCTTTCCTTGCGGAACAACCAGCTCCGCCGCGTCGGCCAGGGCCGGGACTTCTGTGCGCGGCACCGGGTCCCCAGGCGCGGCCGCGACCCGCTTGACCAGCCAGAGCCGTCCCGGCACCGGGTTCGACAGCGGGTCCGGCGTCAGCACCACCACGTCGCCGGCCCGGATCCGCCCCGGCGCGGTTCGGCCCACTACGAGGCGGTCGCCGGGGCGGAAGGTCGGCGCCATGCTGAGGCCGGCCACCGTGACCACCACGTAGCGTCGGCGCATGGTCAGGGCGGTGGTCGTCAGGGCTATGAGGAGCGCCGAGCCCGCGCCGATCGCCGTGATCGTGGCGATCCCGGCGAGGGTCACGAGGCGCTCGCCGGGACCAGGGTCGGGCGCGGCCGGATCGCGTCCAGGGAGGCGCCCGCCGCCTCCACGGTCCCGTCCGGTCCCATGCGGACCAGGGTCGGGAAGCCCGACAGGTCGAATGCGCGGACCATCGGTCCGTCGGGTGCCTGTACCACGACCCGTGCCACGCTGCTGAGCTGCGCGATCATCGCCTCGTCGGCGGCCGGGGTGGTCGGGGCGGTCGGGGCGGTCGGGGCGGCCAGCACGGCCACCACGTCGTCCGGGTCCACGCCGAGACCGGCCACGTGGTCGACGAACCGCGGCAGCAGTTCCTTGCAGGGCGCGCAGTCGGTGGTGAAGAAGCCGACGAGGGTGCCGGCGGTCAGCTGGTCGCGCTCGACGGGTCGCCGGGCCAGATCGGCGGCGGCGAAGTCGTCCACCTGGTGCCCGGGTCCCGGCCGCAGCGGCGGCCGCCCGGCCATCTGCGCGTCGAGCAACTGCGTGTGCTGACGCAGCCGGCGGATGACCCCGGCCGTGAGCAGCAGATCGAGCAGGCACAGGACGCCGACGAGCGCCACGGCGGCACTGAGGTAGGCCATCGGGATCATCTCCTTGGGTGGGGCGGGGGACAGCCACGCCGAGGCTAGGCCGGGCCCGTACACGATCCGTATACTCCGGCCGCGCGGCCAGGTCACAGCACCGGAAACGCACCGAATCGGCTCGTCCCGCGTCCTCGGCGTGGTGAATCGGCGAACACACCTTGTCCGGAGCATGTACGGGCCTTGTATCTCCGTGGTACGGCGCCTCGTTACGTTGCGGTCACCACCCACTGAAAGGAGATCAGGATGAAGCGACTCACCCAGGTCGCCGACCGGATGCTCGACCGGTTCGCGCCGAAGGCCACCGCGATGGCGGCGGTCTGCCCGCTGCCCTCGGACTGCTACTACACCGGCCACCGCTCCACCGGCCCGTGCTCCGGCGGCTACATCTACGAGGTCCAGTGCGGTCCGCGCGAGGGGTACGCCCACTGGTTCCAGTGCCACTGCTGATCGGCTGATCAGCCGCGACAAGGGTCGGGCCGTCGCCTCCGGGTGGTGGCCCGACTGCGCGCGAAAAATTTCGAACTTCTGTCAGAATCTTGCAAGCCCACCTCGGTACTCGCTACCCTCACCGCTACACGGGCACTGCACACGCACAGCGAACGCGCTGCGAGTGCATAACGGCCGGGAAGGACCCACGGGGTGAGAAGGGACATCCGGCGCGCGCTCCGCCACGCTACGCACCAGTCACGCACCGGCCTGCCGGCCACACTGGTCGCGACCGCCGCGGCGCTGGTCTTCGCGACGCTCGGAACGTTCGTCACGGCACTGACACGCTCTGAACCGGCCGCGGTGCTGCACGCCGCCCAGCCCGCGGACCGCGTGATGCGGTACCTCGGCTCCTACCGCGCGGACATGGGCACGCAGGACGCGGCAGTCGCCGACGCGGCGCGACGGTTTCTTGGCGACGTGCCCGGAACGGTGTACCGGATCGACGCTTCGCGGCCGCTCGCGGTGGCCGGCGAAGGCGCGGCCGGGGGAGCGGCGGAGCCGTTCAGCGACGGTGCCGTGGCGATAGCGAGTGCTGATATTGCCGGCCACGCGACGTTGACGGCTGGTCGGTGGCCAGCGGCTCCGAACTCGGCGGCTTCGAGCTCGAACGCTGCGAACTCTGCTGCTCCGAGCTCTGCGGCTTCAAGCTCAGCCGCTCCGAGCTCTGCGGCTTCGAACTCGGCCGCTCCGAATTCGAACCCCAATACTCAAAGCACTGCGAAATCGTCGGGAACTCCCGCTCCCGTCGAAATAGCCCTCCCCGACGCGTTCGCCGGCGCCCACCACCTCCGCCCCGGCGCCACCCTGACCCTCGCGCCGCCCGCGCAGCTCACCGACCCCGGCGCCGCCCGCACCGTCACCGTCGTCGGCACCTACCACCCCGACTCCACCGCCTTCTGGCAGGCGCTCCCGCCCGCCGCGCTCCCGCAGACCGCCCTCCGCCCCGCGCAGGTGCTGGCCGTGGACCCGGCCGCGCTGGCTTTCCCCGACGGACTCGGCCAGGCCGGCACCGTCACCTGGATCGTCGACCCGCACCTGGACGGCCTGTCCCCGGACCGCCTCGCGTCCCTCGCCACGCGCGCCGACGACGCGATCGTCCACCAGGACGCCCGGGCACTGGCCGGCGCCGCGCCGATCAGCCCGCCGGTCATCGTCTCCTCCGCCCTCCCGGCGCAGCGGGTCGTCGCCCGCCGCGCGACCCTCGCCGGGCAGGCCGAGCTCGCCGTCCCGGTCGGCGTCCTGATCCTGCTCGCGGGCACCGCGATGGTCCGCGCGGCCCGCACCGTCGCCGCGCGCCGCCGCGCGGATCTGGCCCTGGCGCGCGGACGTGGCGCGGGGCCCGCGAAGCTGCTGGCCGCTGCCGGGCTGGAATGGCTCGCGCTGGCGGTCCCGCTGCTCGCCGTCGTCCCGGTCCTGGCGCCGCTCGGGGCCCGGCTGCTCGGTGCCGCTACGCATGTCAGAGGACTGGTACATCCTTCCGCGACCGCGCTCGCCGTGCTGATCACGGCCCTCGTCGCGGTCGTCCAAGCTGCCCTCGCCGTGGCCGCCACCTGGACCGACGCCGTCGAGCGCGCTCCCGGCTCCGCCCTCCGCCGCCGAGGCGCGCGGGTCGCCCGCTTCCAGCGCGCCGGGACCGATCTCGTCCTGGCCGCCGTCGCCGCCTGGGGCCTGATCCAGCTCCACCAGTACCGCTCCCCGCTGGCGTCGCGCATCAGCTCTCGGACATCCTCGGGCGCGTCGTCCTCGTCGGCCGGCGGCGCTGATTCCCTCGATCCGGTCCTGATCGTCGTCCCCGCCCTGGTCGCCGGAGCTCTCGCGATCCTCGCCATGCGCCTGCTCCCGCTGCTGACCCGGCCCCTGGACCGGCAGGCCCGGCGGCGGCGCGGGATGACCGGCGCGTTCGGGATGTGGCAGGTCAGCCGCCGCACCAGCCGTCTGACCGGGGCGCTGCTGCTGATGGTCATGGCGATCTCGGTCGGCGCGCTCGCCCTGACCGCCACCGCCATGCGGACTCACAACGCCGACGACCAGGCGGCGTTCGGCGTCGGCGCCGATGTCCGCGTCGACAGCGGTTCGCTCCCGCCTGCGGGACGCCGCGCCGCATATATATCAGTGCCCGGAGTCACCGCCGCGACGCCGCTGTGGTCGACACCGGCGACCACCGCCGACGGGAGCCAGACCGCGACCACGCTGATCGGGGTGGATCCGCACAGCGTCGGGACGGTCATGGCCTTCGGCCCCGGCACCGCGAGCCCGGCTGCGCGCACGGCGCTCACACACCTCGGCGGCGCCCCGCTCGGCGGCCTGCCGCTGCCCGGCCGACCGGTCCGGCTCACGGTCGCGATGACGACTGCCGTCACGGATGGCGCGTTGCCGTCCGAGTCAAAGTTCGAACTCACTCTGGCTGACGCCGACGGGCTGACGGTGACTCGCGCCGTGCCGCTCACTGCGAACGGTGACGTGACGTTCGACCTGTCCGACGCCGGGACGCTCGCCTATCCGCTTCGAGTCACGAACGTCAGCGCGGTGGTGCCGGAGTCGAAGACGGTCCATCGGGTGCAGATCGACATCCACGCCATTGCCGGGACCGATGTTCATGGAGCGGCCACCGATGCCGCCGCCGCGCCCGCCGATGGACGCGCCTGGCAGGTCACTGCGACCCAGCCCGGCATGCCCGGCGACGGGGCCCACGGTGTCGAATGCCCCGATCCGGTCCAGCAGCCGCAGCCCGGGACCGAGGGCGGCGGCATGCTGTGCCAGGTCACGGCGCCGCCTGATGTGCTGTTCACGCTGGCGTTTCTCACTCCAGGGATCACCCTCCCGGTGCATGACGGCACGACCGCCGCGCCTGGAACCACCGCGCCCGGGGACACGGCACCCGGAGCCACGGACACCGACGAAGCCACCGTCCTCCGCCTGCACGGCGCGCTCACCGTCGCGGCCGTCCTGCCCCAACCGCTCGCCGACGGCCTGCCGCCCGCGCTGCCCGCCGTCGTCAACCAGGACCTGCTCACCAAGACCGGTGCACGCGTCGGCGACACCATCGCCCTCACCCCCGACGACGCGACGGTGTCCCACCAGCTGCCCATCGCGTTCGAGGCCGCGCCGCAGCTCAAGGTCCACATCACCGGCGTCGTCGTCGCCATCCCGGGCCGCCCCGCCGGCCCCGCCGCGCTGCTGGACCTCGCGACGCTCGCCGACCAGCTCCCGGGCCTCGGCGTCACCGTGCCGACCGACGTCACCTGGCTGCTCAAGACCGCGCCGGGCAGCGAATCAGGGATCTCCCACACCTTCGCCACCCACCCCGACCTCGGCACCCCGCTCCTCGCGAACACAGCCACCACAGCCCTGCGCCACGACGTATTCCGCGCCGGCTCCGCCGCCCTCTTCACCGCCTGCGTCATCCTCGCGCCGCTGTTCGCCCTCCTCGGCTTCGCCATGGACACCGTCATCTCCATCCGCGAACGCTCCCGAGGCTTCGCCGCCCTCCGAGCCTTCGGAGCCCGCCGCCGCGAACTCGCCTCAGCCCTCCTGATCGAACAAGGCGTCATCGCCACCCTGGCCCTCCTGGCCGGCACCACCATCGGCGCCCTGGTCGCCGCCATCACCGAACCCCTGCTCGCCACCTCCACCACCGGCGCACCGCCCCAACCCGCGATGGCGGTCCTGATCCCCTGGCTCCGCACCGCCGCCCTCGGCCTCGGCACAGTCGCAGCCCTGATCACGGCCCTCTACGCCATCGCCCGCGCCGCCGCCGCACTCGACCTCGCGAAGGTACTGCGCGCAGGAGACGACATATGAGAATCCCGCTCCGCACCCGAACCGCACTCCGTGACCTCCGCGCCGACCGGGCGCTGCTCACCTGCCTGGCCGTGGTGATAGCCATCGGCACACTGATAGCAACGGCCGGCCCGGCACTGGTCGCACGCCTGGATGATCGAGCTCTGCGAAACAGCGTCGCGATGGCCTCCGCCCAAGGACTCGGACTGACCGCGACCTTGAGCGTGGTCGGCATCGATCCGACAGGGCTGGGCCAGGAGAACCCCGCCGCTGCTCCCGCCGCGACTACGCCTCTCGCTGTGGAGACCACGGCAAGTCCGACTGCTGCTTCTGTCGCGACCAACACCAGCACCACCAGCGCCAGCGCCAGAACCACAAGCGCCAGAACCACAAACGCCAGCACCGGCACCGCGACCAGCCCCAGCCCCAGCCCCAGCGCCAGCCCCAGCACCTCCCCCCTCCCCGCCCCCCTCACCACATTCGCCACCGACATCCTCGCCCCCCTCCCGCCCTGGGCCCGCTCCATGCTCGGCCCCCCGACCGTCGACCTCGCCACCCCCTTCGTCGACGCCGCCGGTCCCGGCCTCGCCACCACCGGTGGCGTGCCGCCCGAACTCCGCGTCGAGTACGCGAATCCGATCCCCGGCGGCGTGCGCTACGTCGAAGGCAGCGCGCCGCCGCTCGGTCCGCTCGCGCCCGGGGCGCCCGCGCCGATCGCCGCGTCGACCGCGACCCGCGATGTGCTGCACCTCGCCGTCGGCCAGGTCCTTACCCTCAGCCGGGCCGGATCCCCCGTCGGCGCGGCGCCCGCTGGCGAAGCAGCCGCTCCCGTCACCGCTCGCGTCGTCGGTTTCTTCGAACCCGTTGACACTCTCTCCCCGGCCACCGCCACCTTCTGGTACACCCACCCGTGGCTCCGCGCCCCGATCGCCGGTCCGGGCCCGCCGCGCGATGGATTCAGTCCCCTGATCCAGCGCGCCTCTGTCCTCACCAGCGCCCCCGGCATCCTCGCCGTCCTCCCGGCCGCCGCCTCCGCCGGGCCGGTCACGGCTACCATCGCCTTCCCCCTCGCGCCCGGCGAGTTGACCGCCGACACCGCCGCCGCGCTCGCCACCCAGCTCGGACGCCTCACCGATCCCGCCGCCGGACGCCCCTGCACGCCGGCGGTGTTCGCCCAGCCTGTGCAGTGCGGCCCGTTCGTCGCCACCAGTGCCGGGCTGAGCGTCGCCGCCGACATCAAACCGACTCTCGATCGGTTCGTCGCGGCGCGCGCCGAGGTGTGGGTCGTCGACTCGTTCTCGTTGGCCAGTGTGGCGACCGTCGCGCTGATCACGCTGTTCAGCGCCGCGCGGCTCGCGGTCGGGCGGCGGGAGCGCGACCTTGTGCTGCACCGGGCGCGCGGCGCGTCTATCAGGGACCTGATGACGGTGCGCGCCGCGCACGGCATCCTGCTCACCGTCCCGGCGCTGCTCGTGGGCTGGCTCGCGGCTCGTCTCCTGCTCCACATCGGCCGGCACCGCGCGCAGAGCAGCGGTCCGGGCGCGGGGTGGATGCTTGCCGCGATCGCCGTCGCGGGCCTGGTCGTCCTGCCCGCCCTGACCTGGGCTCGCAGTCGTCCGCGTCCCGATGTCGCGGACCGGGCCGTGGCGATCCGCCGCCGCCTCGCCGTCGAGATCGGCATCCTGGTCCTCGCCGCAGCCGCCGTCGTCTCGCTGCACGGTCGCGGTGTCGACGGCCTGCGCAACGCCGGTATCGATCCTCAGATCAGCCTGGTCCCGGCCCTGCTCGGCGCGGTCGGCGCCGCGCTTCTGCTCCGCCTGCACCCGCTGCTGCTCGGCGGCTCGCTCCGCTGGGCCCGACGACGGCGCTCGGCCGTGCCGGTCCTGGCCTTCGCCCAGGCGCGCCGCGGTCCCGGTCTCGGCGCCGCCGGTCTGCTGGTCCTGGTCCTCACTCTGGCCGGCCTGGTGTTCGGCGGCCTGGTCACGCGGACCGTCACCGGCGCCCACGCCGACGTCGCGAACTCGGTCGGCGGCGATGCCGTCATCCAGGGGCGGGGACTGATCGAGGCGGTGCGTTCGGACGTGGCCGGGGTGGCCGGCGTTCAGCACGTCATCGCCGAGCAGACGCTATGGCTGACCCCTGATACACCGGCGGGGTCGGCCTCAGTGACCTCGGCGCCGACAGCCGTTCCCATCAAGACCGTCGCTGTGGATGTCAAAGCTCTGGCTGCCGCAGATCCGAACTCCCGCCTTGTCCATCTGCTTAGCGGCTCAGCCTCCAGCAACAGCCCCATCTCTGCCTACGCCTCCGCCTCAGCGGTCCGCCAGAACTCCGCCACGCTCTCTGTCGCCACCCCGACCGGCTCGGCCGCTCTCAACCTCACCGCCGTCGGCACCCTCACCCTTGCCGACCTACGCGTCATCGGCGCCGAACTCGGCGACCTCACGCCGCAGGACCCGTTCCTGGTCGTCCCGTTGACCGCGGCGGCCCGCCTGGCTCCCGGCTCGGACCCCGACACCCTGGTCGTCGACGGCCCCGGCATCGCCGAGACCGAGCTGCGCGCGGCGCTCCCGACGGCCGTGACCTACCAGGTCCAGACCCACAGAGCCCTGATGAGCAGTCTCGACACGGCCACCCTCACCGATTCGCTCGACCTGGTCGCCTTCGGCAGCGCCCTGCTCGCCTCGGCCTTCGCTCTGCTCGCGGTGGTCCTGGAGCTGCTCGCCGGTGCCCGGGCCCGTGGGCAGGCGGTCTCGTTCCTGCGGACGATGGGCCTGCGCAGCCGGTCGGCGACGTCGATGCTGATTCTCCAACTGCTGCCGCCCGCCGTCCTGGCCGCCGTCGCCGGCGTCGGTCTCGGAGCCCTGATACCGCGCCTGCTCGGCTCGGCCCTGCGGCTGCGCGCCGTCACCGGCGGCACCGCCGAGCCGCGGATCCGCGTCGACTTCGCCACCAGCGCCGCGCTCGGCGCCGGCGTCGTCGCCCTGGTCCTGCTGGCCGCCCTCATCGACCACCGCCTGGCTCGACGCCGCAAGCTCGGCGCCGTGCTGCGCTTCGACTCCCGATAGCCCCGACCGCCCCGACAGCCGGAGGTGACCATGCCCGCTGGGCCGATCCCGACCACTCTGGACGACCTCGAAGCGGACGCCGTCCGCCCGCGCCCGCGCTACGGGCACGACGCCCACATCGTCTGCGACAACCTGGTCCGCATCTACCGGACCGAGGGCGTCGAAGTGCAAGCCCTGCAAGGCCTCGACCTCCTCGTCGGCAAGGGCGATCTGGTGGCGGTGGTCGGCGCCTCGGGCAGCGGCAAGTCCACGCTGCTCAACATCCTCTCCGGCCTGGACGCGCCGACCGCCGGCGCCGCCTCCGTCGCGGGCTGCGACCTGCTGACGATGAAGGCCCGCGACCGCCTGCGCTACCGCCGCGAGGTCGTCGGCTTCGTGTGGCAGCAGACCGGCCGGAACCTGTTCTCCCATTTGGACGCCATGGACAACGTCATGCTCCCGATGAGCTACGCCGGCACGCGCGGCGCGGCGGCCGAGCGGCGCACCGCCGAGCTGCTGGAGATGCTCGCCGTCGGCCACGTGCGGGACCGTCGTCCCGGCCAGCTCTCCGGCGGCGAGCAGCAGCGGGTGGCGATCGCTGTGGCCCTGGCCAACGCGCCGGAGGTGCTGTTCGCCGACGAGCCGACCGGCGAGCTGGACAGCGCGACCGCCGAGCAGGTGTTCGAGGCGCTGCGGACGGCCAACCGGGAGCTCGGCGTGACCGTGGTGGTGGTGACCCACGACGCGCTGGTCGCCGGCCAGGTGCGGCGCACGGTGGCCATCCGGGACGGCCGGACCAGCTCCGAGACCGTGCGCGAGGCGGTCGTGGACGCGGACGGCGCGCAGCGGGACGTCGCCGAGGAATACGTGATGCTGGACCGGGCCGGCCGGATGCAGCTGCCGCGGGAGTTCGTGGAGCGGCTGGGAATGCGGGACCGGGTGCGCGTCGCGCTGGACGAGGACCACGTCAGCGTATGGCCGACCGCTCGGGAGACGACGGGGGCGCAAGCAGCACCGGGGGAGCCGGCCGTGTAACGGGGATAATCAGCATTCTGCGACCCGGCCCGGGGGCGGAGGGCCGGGCCTTCGGCCTGCTCCAGCACCGGAAAACGGCCCGACGCGCTGATTATTTCAATGATGTGTCGATAGTTTTCTCGCTGTTGTCGAACCCTTGTGATGTCAGAGTCCTGTCGTTACGCTGAGGCAACTTGCTTCGCATCGCACGTGGGCGATGCGCACGCCTCGACGGGGGGATGCGGTGCGCTTTCAGCTCCTCGGCCCGCTCGGCGCCTGCCGGGCGAACGGGCCGCTGCCTTTAGGCACCTCCAAACAGCGCCGGCTGCTGACCGCGCTGCTTCTCGACGCCAACCGCTCGGTGCCCATCGACCGCCTGATCGCGTCGGTCTGGGACGACGACCCGCCCGCCTCCGCGATCGCCAACATCCGCACCTACGTCTCCCGCCTGCGCGGCCTGCTCGTCGACGACCGCGGCAACGAGCGCATCACCCGCCGCGGCACCGGCTACGCCGTCGACGTCGCGGACGAGGAACTGGACCTGGCAGAGTTCCGCGCACTGGCCCGCGAAGGCCGGGCCGCGGCCGCGACCGGCGACGTCGAGCGCGCCGCCGCCGTCCTCGGCGCGGCGCTCGCGGTGTGGCGGGGCGAGCCGGCTGAGGACCTGCCGCCGTCGGACTTCCTGCGCCGCCGCTTGGAGCCGCTGGCGGAGGAGCGGCTCACGGTCGTGGAGGAGTGGGCCGAGGCCCGGCGCCGCGCCGGGGGCGATCCGCGGCTCGTCGCAGACCTCAGATACCTGGTCGAGGACCATCCGCTGCGGGAGCGGCTATGGTACGAACTCGTCCTCGCGCTCTATCGGCGCGGCGACGCGCCCGGCGCGCTTCACGCGTACGCGCAGGCTCGCAAGGCACTGATAGACGAGCTCGGCATCGAGCCGGGCCCGGATCTCGCGCGCCTGCACCAGGCTGTGCTGACCCGAGACCCCTCGCTGGAGGCTCCGGTCCGGGACCTGGGACGGCCGGGGACGTCGGGGGAGCGGTCGGCGGGACAGCCGTCCGGGCAGGCGGCGGGGCCGTTACCGAAGCGGTTGCCGGAGCGGCTTTCGGAGTCGCGCCGCGCCCTCGTGATCGTCGTCGTCGGCGAGGCGGACCCGGCCGATCTCGGCGAGGTGCTGTCCCGGCTCGGAGGCGGCGGTCCGGGTGTCGACGTGCACCGGATTCCGCACGCTGGTCCTCGTCCTCGGCGTCGCCACTAGACGCACTGCCCGGCCCGGCCCGGCCCAATTAGGCGTAGAGGTCGGCGATCTCGTCGAACAGCACCAGGACGAGCGCCCCGACCGCCCCGACCAGCGCGCACAGCACCCAGGCCGGCACCGAGACGCCGTCCCGGCCCTGGTTCCCGGCCGCCCCGGCCAGACCGATCAGCGCGACGGCCCCGAGCAGCAGGTCCCGTACTACGTGGCGCATCCCGAACTCGCGCGGCGTGGTGCCGAAACAGTTGCAGGAGGCTGATGTGCCGCTGCGCAGCACCTTGAGAATCACGACCAAGAAGCTCGTATCCAGGATCACGGCCAGTGCGAAGCCCCACACGATCGTCATGGGCGCCGCCAACAGCGCGGCCACCGCGGCTTCGGCGACGATCACCCCTGGCGCGGCGAGCCCGCCGAGCCCGCCAAGGACTCGCGGCACTCCTGGAAGCTCTCGGACCGAGGCGGCGAATCCCTTCACATCGCGGGCTTTTCCGACCGCGGCCACCAGGAACACGACACCGACCAGTACCCGGGCCGCCGAGACCACCAGATCCACAAGACACCGCCGTTCCGCGACGAACCGCACTCTGAGCTTCCGGCACGGTATGCCCGGCGCGCACATGCGGGGTACATGCCGGATACACAGGCTGGATGGCTAGGCCGCTGGACGGGACTGGATGGCTAGGCGCGGTAGGCCACCACGGACCCTTGTCGTCGACCCTCGCCGCACCCTCGTCGAAACCCTGCGATTACGGACCTTGCGTGTCCATATCCTGCCATGTCATCGCCAACCTCATGATCCGTCAGTACTTTCTCCGGTGATGCCGCTTCATTGTCTTCCCACCGGAGGAACCATGAGATCAGCACGCATACGGCTGGGGGCGGTCGGAACCATCCTCGCCCTGACCGCCGCGCTCCTGACCACCCTGTGGAGCTCGCCCCAGACCGCAACGGCCGCCACGGCCGCCGCCGCGGCGCCCGGGGCCGCCTGCACCCCCGCCCAGGTGATCGGCAATCCGGGCCTGGAGTCCGGAAGCACTCCGTGGACCGCGTCGCCGGCCGGCCTGATCGGGTCGTTCAGCGGCCAGCCCGCACACGGCGGCAGCCGGGTCGCCTGGATCGACGGGAACGGGTCGGCGGCCACCGAGTCGCTGTCCCAGTCGGTGACGATCCCGGCCGGCTGCACCACCGCGAGCCTCACCTTCTGGCTGCACATCGACACGGCCGAGACGACCACCTCGGTGCAGTACGACAAGCTCACCGTCAAGTTCGGCGGCACCACGCTGGCGACCTACTCCAACCTCAACGCCGCGAGCGGCTACCAGCAGCGCACGTTCGACGTGTCCGCCTTCGCCGGCCAGACCGCGAGCCTCAACCTCACCGGCGTCGAGGACGCGAGCCTCCAGACCAGCTTCGTCGTGGACGACTTCGCCCTGAACGTCGGCGGCGGCTCCACGAGTCAGAACCCTGTGGTGACCAACCCCGGCCCGCAGACCTCCACCGTCGGCACCGCGGCGAGCCTCCAGATCCAGGCCACCGATCCGCAGAACGACGTCCTGACCTACTCCGCGACCGGCCTGCCGGCCGGGCTGTCCTTGAACAGCGCCACCGGCCTCGTCTCCGGCACCCCCACCACCGCCGGATCGAGCACCGTCGTGGTCACCGCGACCGACCCGGGCTCGAACGCCGGGACCGCGAGCTTCCAGTGGACCGTGAACCCGAGCGGCTCCCCGGACGCCACCCGCACCCCGGCGCAGGGCTCGTACACGCTCGACCTGACCAGCAACGCGACCGGCACGAACTGGACCGGGCACGAGGGGATCAGCTTCACCAACGTCGCGGCGACCCCGCTGACCGAGGTCTACCTGCGGCTGTGGGACAACGCCCACGGCACCTGCCCCTCCAACCAGCCGATCACCGTCACCAACGTGACCGGCGGCACCGCCGGGGCGCTCGAAGTGAGCTGCACGGCCCTGAAGGTCACCCTGCCGGCGCCGCTGGGCCAGAACCAGTCCGCCAGCATCGGCTTCGACGTCACCATCACCGTGCCCAGCGGCACCGACCGCTTCGGCAGCGACGGCTCCTACAACTTCATCGGCAACGCGATCCCGGTCCTGGCCGTCCACGACGGATCCGGCTGGCACCTGGACCCGTACACCAACAACGGCGAGAGCTTCTACCAGCTGATCAGCAACTACTCGGTCCGCCTGGACCACCCGACCTCGGTCCAGACGCCGACCACCGGCACCGCCACCGAGACCCCCGGCGCCAGCGGCCGCACCATCACCACCGCCACCGCGACCAACGTCCGCGAGTTCGCCTGGGTCGCAGGACCCTTCGTCAAGACCACCGCCACCACCTCCACCGGCGTCGTGGTCAACATGTGGCGCACCTCCGGCGTTTCCGCCTCCACCGCGGCCAGCCTGCTGTCCACCGCCACCTCCGCCATGGTCGGCCACGCCTCCCGCTGGGGCGCCTACCCCTACGGCGAGGTCGACGTGGTCCTGGACAACAACTTCTGGTTCGGCGGCATGGAGTACCCGGGCCTGACCCTCGACACGACCAGCGCCACCGCCCTGATCCACGAACTGGGCCACCAGTGGTTCTACGGCATCGTCGGCGACGACGAGTACAACACCCCGTGGCTCGACGAGGGCTTCACCGACTACATCACCGACGTCCAGCAAGGCATCACCGGCGACGGCTGCTGGACCGGCTCCTGGGCCAGCAGCGCCGAGAAGATCACCAACTCGATGGCCTACTGGGACGCGCACTCCAGCCGCTACAGCACGGTCGTGTACGGCTACGGCAAATGCGCCCTGCACGACCTGCGCCGAACCATGGGCGACACGGCGTTCAACACCATGCTCCGCAACTACGCCCAGTCGCACTGGTACGGAATCTCGACCGTCGCGGACTTCAAGGCGGCGGCGCAGGCGGCGACTTCGGTGAATCTGACGTCGTTCTGGACCACGCATCGGATTGATGGGTGAGGGGTGAGTTGTTGATTCGGTAGTGCTGCGCCCGGTGGTCGGGGAGACCGGCTACCGGGCGCAGCCCATTGCCAATCAGTGCCAGTGAAATCGCCCATTCTCCAGTACGCAGGTCAATGTATTCCCGTGGTCATCCTTCGCGGTCTGACCTGCGTCGGCGTCCGGGCAGTACTCACCACGTCGCGGGATGCCGGAGGTCGCACTCGTCGCGAGCTGAGTCAGACGTCCTTCGACGATCGCTCCGTTCTGGACCACGTAGAAGCCTTCGTAGACCTTGGTCGATCCGTCGGACTGGAGTGCTTCGAGGTGTACCTGCACAGTGTTGCCCTGCACGCCGGTGATGGTGAGCGTGTCGTGCGCCGTGCCCGCGAATCCTGCTGCGAATGCGTCGTAAGTGAAGCCGAGGTTGTCGCCGCCAAGTTGCCAGGCGGTGGCGTAGTTCTGGGCGTTGATCGCGGCGTAGAAGGCTGTCACCACGGCTGCGGCGCCTGGTGCCGGTACCGGTGCTGTTCCCTGCTTCGCGGTCGCGGTCGCGGTTGCGGTCGGCGTTGAAGTCGGAGTCGGAGTCGGAGTCGGCGTCGCGGTCGGGGTCGGGGTCGGCTGTGGGCTGGGCGCCGCGGTCACCGTGACAGTGCTCTGCGGCGAGTTCGTAGTAGTCGTTCCAGAAGCGCATGCGGCGACGCAACAACCCGCCACCGCCACCAGCGCTGCGAACCGGGTGTGCATGGTGTCACCTCGGCGGGGAGCGGCGATCTTCCACCGGTTCCATCATCCGCCTGGAGCAACGGTCCCGCACTTTGGCCGGCGGGTGCGCGGTAGCAACCTAGGTGGCTGATCATCCATCCACTAGGCATGGACCTAGAACGGCGGACGTTGATCCGCATCGCCGGGGCGATGCTCGGGGTGGCGGGGATGGCTGCCGCGTGTGAGCGTTCGGCGCGGCCGGGGGGTTCGGTGGGCGCCGCCGGTGGTGGGAGCGCGACGTCTGCCGCATCGGCTACCGGTAGCGGAAGCGCCACCTCCACCGCCGCTGCGTCCTCG
This sequence comes from Catenulispora yoronensis, assembly GCF_039531695.1. Classification (NCBI taxonomy): domain Bacteria; kingdom Bacillati; phylum Actinomycetota; class Actinomycetes; order Catenulisporales; family Catenulisporaceae; genus Catenulispora; species Catenulispora yoronensis. The sequence goes on along the minus strand of NZ_BAAAQN010000031.1, from coordinate 82,233 downwards.
TCGACCTCGTCGACCGCGTCGCCGACCCCAGCGGCACCGCCCGACTCGACTGCCAGCGCGACAGCGCCTGCCTCGTCTGCGCCATCCGTACCCGCGCCATCCGTACCCCCGGCGACGTCCTCCGGCGCGCCGGACTGGCAAGCCCTCCGTGGCAAGCTTCCCGGTGGCCTGGTCCTCCCCGCTGACTCGGCATACACGCAAGCGATGCGGCCCAACAACGCCCTCTTCGACGAGCGCCGTCCCGCCGCGATAGCCCGCTGCTCCACCCCGACCGATGTGCAGGCCTGCCTGTCGGCCGCCGCCGGCCGGGTGCCTGTCGCGGCGCGCAGTGGCGGGCACAGCTACGTCGGGAACTCGGCGCCGGACGGCGGCCTGGTCCTGGACCTCTCGGCCATGTCGACGGTGCGGATGCAGGGCGGCAACGCGGTGATCGGCGCCGGGGCGCGCCTCGCGGACGTTTACGCGGCGGTGGCCTCGGCAGGGCGCGCGCTGCCCGGCGGTTCCTGCCCGACCGTCGGCGTCGCGGGTCTGACGCTCGGCGGTGGCGTCGGCGTGCTGTCCCGCGCATACGGTCTGACGTGCGATCACCTCGTTGAGGCGCAGATCGTCACCGCCGACGGCACGGTCCGGACCGCGTCGGCGGCCTCCGAGCCCGACCTGTTCTGGGCGTTGCGCGGCGGTGGGGGCGGCAACTTCGGTGTCGTCACCTCGTTCACCTTCGCGACCTTCCCGGCGCCGTCGCTGTCAGCCTTCTACATCCGCTACCCGAGCGCCGCGTGGAGCGCGCTGATACCCGCGTGGCAGCACTGGGTCGCGAACGCGCCGCGGCAGCTCTGGTCGATGCTGCACATCGACGCCGGAGATCCGGCCGATATATTCGCCGTGGGCAGCTATGTCGGGAGCGCCGCCGGTTTGAACAAGCTCCTCGATACTCTGACGTCAGAGGTCGGATATGCGCCGGCTGCCTCGTCCGTCCGCAGCTTCGGCTATCTCGACGCGATGCGCTACTTCGCGGGCACGAATGTCCGCGAGGGGTTCGTCGCCTCCTCGCGCATGCTCGCCAAGCCCCTGGCGGACCCGCAGCGCCTCCTCAACCTGGTCCACGCCCATCCCGGTCTGTCGCTGCTGATCGACTCGGCGGGCGGCGCCATCGCCGACGTGGCCCCACAGGACACCGCCTTCTGGCATCGGCAGGCGCTGGCGACGGTCCAGATCTACGGCAAGGCCACCACGGCCACCCGCGCCGCGGTGACGGCGCAGGTGGCGGCGATGGGCGCGGGCCTGTCGGCCCTCGGCGCGGACGGCGGTTACGTCAACTACCTCGACCCCACGCTGCCCGACTGGCTGAAGCAGTACTACGGCGGCAACGCCTCCCGGCTGCTGGACGTGGCCCGCCGCTACGACCCCGACCGCGTCTTCACCGGTCCGGGACTCCTGAACAGCGCGCTGTAGACCTGAACGAACCTCAGCGGATCACAGCTGCGAACACTCAACTGTGAGTATCCGGCCGCGACGCCTTCAACACCGTCAGCGCCTTGCTGAAGACCGAGTCCTTCCCGGCCGCGATCTCGTCGTCCGGGAACACCGGGATCCGGATCTGCGGCGGGATGCCGGTGACGTCGAAGCTGGGGCCGTTCCGCGTCACCGGGTACACCTCGTTCGGCAGCGCGAACTCCCAGCCGTTGGGCAGGACGCAGTTCAGCGTGTCGGAGAACACCCCCTGCGTGTTCTCGCCGATGCGGACCGGAGCCGGGCTTCGGCCCATGAGCGCCTGCGCGAACGTCTCGCCCGCGCTCACCGTCGAGCCGCCGGTCAGCAGCGCGATCGGGCCGTGGTAGACGGGCTGCTCGGACGGCGCGACCCGGATCGGTTCGGGCTTGCTGAACCGGCTCGCGTCGTTCGGGTCGTCGCGGTGCTTCTTCCAGTAGGCCGTATAAGGCTTCGAAGTCAGACGCGACACGACGTCCAGCGCGAGGACGTCCGAGCCGCCGCCGTTGACCCGGTCGTCGATGATGAGGCCGCGCAAGGCGTTCGGCCCCTGGACCCGGTCCCGGGTGAAGATCGTGTCCAGCGCCTTGGTGAGCTCGGCCTCGTCGTCGGCGAAGCCCTCGCTGCCGTCCGCGCTGGTGTAGCCGGTGAAGGAGGAGAGCCGCAGGTAGCCGATGCCGCCGGGAAGGTCCGCGTAGGCGATGTGGCCGCGACCCCATTCCTGGAGCGGCGTCGTGACGTCGTGCGCCTGCACGAAAGCCAGGATGCTGCGATCGTAGGCGCGGCTCGGGCCGATGGTGCCGGGCCGGGTCGGGGCGACGATAGTGGTGCCGTCGCTCAGGCCGGTATGCGCGTCGTTCAACGGGGCGAAGGCCTCGGTCAGGATCCGGAACAGGTCGGCGTCGGTCGTCGTCGGCGTGATCTCGGCCCGCAGCCGCTCGCGCGTCGCTTCCCAATCGACGCCTCGCGCCGCGAAGAACGGATAGTTCTCCTTGTAGGTCTGCCAGAAGACGTCGAACACCGAGCGGGGATCGGCGGGCGCCGGCTGCGAGCAGCGCGCCGGGAGGGCTGCCAGCCGGATGAGGTGCCGGGTCCCCACCGATTCCTGGATCGTCATCGACACCTGCCGCGCGGGCCGGTCGGGGCGCAGGGTGAAAAGCAGGTTCCCCACCGCGAAGGTGGCCTCGCCGTGCGGCCCCGTGGCTCCCACTCGAGTACCGGCGAAGTTGGGCAGACAGCTGATAGCGGTGGTCTGGTAGGCGGTGACGGCGGTGCCTTCGACGCTGAGGACCAGGCCGTAGCCGTCCATCCGCCACACCCCGTCGAGCGCGGGCCTGCCCACCGCCCTCGCCTCGGATCCGACGGCGGTTCCGGCCACCACCAGCGCCGAGGCGGCGGTGACGGCTCCGACCCGGCCGAGCGTCCGGCGGCGGGACGTGCGTCGCATGCTGGTTCGGTTCATGCGATCAGCCTGCTGCGACCGGGCACAGCCGGGCATCGGCCGTCGGTTCTCCGTCTGCCTCATCCTCAGGGATGACCGGCATGGGACCAATGGCTGATCCATATACCCAGCGTTCGAATCCCGCCAAGAACCGTCGAACTTCGGCCATCGATCATCGCGCTGCCGTTATTCTGACTGTGGAATAACGTGCCCGCCGCGGGGGGCTGTCGACGGGAGAAATCACGGGATGATCACTGCTTCACCGCGCGCCGAGATCTTGATCGCCCGAGAAGTCGGCGATGATCAGGCCCGGCGGCTGGTCGATCTTCTCTCCGAGTTCAGCGTGGAAGCCGAGGTCAAGCGGGAGCGAGGGCATCGCGGGGCGGAGGAACTGGGCTGGCTGGTGCTCCTGGCCCTGCCGCTGCACGGATTTCTGAGCGGACTCGGCGAGGAGGCGGCCAAAGGCTTCTATGCTCGCCTATGCCGTACCTTCGGGCGGGGGCATGGAAAGCACCGTTCGGGGACGCCGGTAAATGCATCCAATGCGTCCAATGCGGAGCTCGAAGCCGATGACGCTCCCGACAAGTCCCTGACTTTGCAGGATTCTGTCAGCGGATTGCGAATCGAACTGGAATTCGCGTTGCCGGACGAGGCGTTCGACCAGCTCGCCGTCCTCGATCTGGGCATCTACGGTTCCGCCCGGTTGCGATACGACCGCGAGGCCGGGCTGTGGCGGGCCGACAGCGATCCAGCCGCGCAGTGAGCCCGCACCGTGTTCCCGGGGTCGAAGCTTCGCCGTGGCCGTCGTGCGCTGGAAGCCGGCGCGCGCGCGTTCAGTGAAGGCCGCCTGAATGAGGCGGAAGACACGTTCGCCAAAGCCCGTGACCACGTCCGCGAGGCGGTCGGCACGGACACCACAGCCCGCGCGATCATGGCGCGCGCCGAGACCGGGATCGGGCGCGTCCGGCTGCGGCGCGGCGAGTTCCCTTCCGCCCGCACAGCCTTCACCGACGGCTTGCAGCAGGGGGCGAAGACACGAGGTGACTTCTTCTGGGCCGGATGCGCGGCCGCGCACTGCGGTGACTACTCGCAGGCCGCCGTGCTGTTCACCTCGGCGATCACCACCGAGCCCGGCCTGCCCGGCAGCGCCGAGCCGTCCGGCGCCGCCATCGCCGACGACGCGCCCGCGCTGGGCCGCGTCTACCGCCACCGGGCCTACGCGCACCTGAAACAGGGTCTTTATGACCGTGCTCTCGCCGATCTCCTGGTCGCGGAGAAACAGTCCGCGATGTTGGACAACGACGCGCGGGCCGTCATCGCCTGGCTGCTGTCCCGCAAGGGGCGCTGGACCGAGGCCGGCAAGTACCTGGGGCCTGTCAGGAAACCGAAACCGGCCGCCGTGGACGCGCTCATGGCCTATGTGGCCTTCGGCGAAGGGCGTCCGTTCCAGGCGTTCGATCTGTTCCGGCGAGTATGTAGCAGAGACCGGGAGAACGCGGACCTGCTGCTTGCCTATGGTGTCGCCGCCTATGAGACCGGCAAGTACGACATCAGCCGCGTCGCCTGGGAGCGGGCCCGCCTGGTCGATCCCACCGATTCCCAGTACCAACGACTGATCGAGTCCGCGGAGCTGGCCCGCATCCGCCAGCTCGCGACAGAGGGCGATTACGAGGCGGCCATCGGCCAGTTGCGCGCCATCGACCCCAACCACCGGGCCATCGTCAGCCTCCGGTTCATCGCCGCCTTCGAGGCGGTGTCCAAGGGCACGGCCAGCGCCGCGCGGCTGGCCCAGCTCGCGGAGAGCAGCTTGCGCGGCCAGGGCGGCCTGCGTGGCTTGCGCGGCCAGGGCGGTCAAGCCGGCGCCGACGACCCGAAGCTGTGGCGTTGCCTCGCCCTGCTGAACGCCGTCGAGGGTCTCCACGAACAGGCGCGCGAGTACTGGGAGCGCCTGCTCGCCCACGATCCCGACGACCGGCTCGCCCGCCTCGGCGCCGCCCTCGCCGCGTTCCACCGCGGCGACCCGAAGCGGGCCCTGGCCGATCTGGGGGTGCTGATCGGGGCGGCCGCCCAGGACGACGACATCGGACGGCGGGCTGTCCACGCGGCCGTGGCGCACCACAGCCGGAACGGCGACTGGAAAGCCGTCCTCGCCACGCTGCCGAAGTCCGGGCCGCTGGCCGGCCGGGAGTCGCTCGCCCTCATCGCCGAGGCGGCGTACCGGACCGGCCGCCACGAATGGGTGCTGGCCTCGCCCGACCATCCCGAGTACCTGCCGTGGAAGGCCCTGGCCTGGCTCCGGCTCGGGGCGCCGGGGTCCGGGCCCGAGGCGCCGGAGCAGGCGTTCGTCGCCGCCGCGCTGGCCGACCCCCGGACCCGCGGGCAGCTCGCCCCGCTCGCGCACCCGATCCTGGCCCAGCAGCTCGCCGACCAGAACTGGGACCGCGTCTCCTATCTGCTGACCTGCTTCGGCCCGCTGGCCACCGGCGATCTGGCGCCGGGGCCCACTCCGGTGACGATGTCCGCCGAAGCGGTGGTCCACGTCCTGGCCGGGAACCGGCGCGCCGCGGTCGAGACCATCGAGCGGGCCGGCCACCTGACGCCGCGCAACCACCGCATCGGCTATCGCAGGGCCCTCATCCTGCTGCACAGCGCGAGCGCGTCCGACCTCCAGGCCCGGAAGGTCGCGGACTGGACGGCGTGCATCGCGGCCTGGGTCCAGCTGCTGCACAGCGACGAGTTCTGGAACACCTGGAGGCAGCGGGCCGAGAGCCGCTACGGCGAGCCCGTGACGCCGCGGATGGTCGACACGCTCCAGGATTCCCTGCGGGAGCTGCTCGAAAGCCGGATCGCCGCGAACGACGGGCCCCGGGCCTGGCTGATGGCGCAGTGGAACCGGGAGGACAGCGCGGCCACGATGCTCGCCGCGCACGGCGGCCTGCCGCTGCCGCGTGCGCGCGGCGGCGGGGACCTGGTGTGCGGGCCGCTGCGCATCAGCGAGCTGGAACTGCACCGCGATCTCGGGGACCACCTGTTCACCGGTCCGAAGACCAGGAAACGGGCCGTGTCGGCGACCGACATGTCCTACCAGTTCTCCCGGATCGGCCTGGCCGCCGCGCGGCTGGCCGCCGGGTTCCCGGCCGAGGTCGTGGACCTCGCGCGCGACCTGCGCTGCGCCGAGTGCCGGCGGACCCGCAAGACCAAGGCCTCGACCGTCCCGGCCCGGCCGCAGGTCTGCCACGACGAATGCCCGACGTTCGAGCTCGAGAACCCGGCTCTGAGCGCGTTCGATCCCCAGGCGGCCCGGTCCATGCTCAGCAGGCGGGCCTCCGAACTGTGCGTCAAGGCCCTGATGGAGATGGCCAGGGCGGCGGTGGCCGTCCAGCCGCTGGACAAGGGGGCGCTCCAGGGCCATTGGCGGGACGCGGTCGGGTACGCCGGCTTCACCGGTCAGCAGCCCGCGACCCGCCGCTCGGTCTCGACGATGGCGCTGGGCCGGGCCGTGGTCCTGGCCGCCGACAAGAAATGGGACGACGAGGTCGCCGTCCTGGACGCCGCGCTGGACGTGATCGGCGAGGACACCAAGGCCGATCGGGACAAGGTGGTCGTGGCCCTGGCGCGGTCCCTGGAGAACCGGGCCTGCGAGCTCTACAACGGCACCTACGCGACCTCCAAGCCCAACCTCGCGCGCATCGAGCAGGCCGTCGCCGACGAGCGCCGTTCGGAGTCCTACCGGCCGCACGTCAAGCAGACCACCGAGAACCTCGGCATCATGCTGCGCTTCCTGCAGAATGTGCGGTCCCGCAACAAGGAGACGGGCGCCTACCGGGCCCTCCTGGTCGAGGAGGAGGAGCTCTACGCGCGGGCTCTGACCTTCCGCAAGGACGACGCGGACCTGGAGCGCCGGCTCAACGATGTCAGGGCCCGCATTCTCAAAGAGTTCGGGGGCTGACGCGCCGTGCTGGACTACGAAGAACTGCGCGTGCGGGCCCGCCGGGTCGGGCCGGACCGGTTCCTGCTGCTGGCCAACGGCCCCTCGGCCGCCGCGACCGTGGTGACCGTCGAGGCGGCCGACCCCGGCCGGCTGCGCGCCGATTTCGACCGGCTGATCAGGATCGAGCTGAACCTCCAGCCCAGCGTCGGCACCGACGTCCGCGAACGGCTGCGCGCCCTGGGCCGCACCGTGTTCGGGATGCTGTTCCCGGAGCCGCTGGCCGAGTGCCTGCCCCGGCAGCACGCCGCCGCGGCCGACGGACCGGAGCGCAACCGGCCGCTGCGCCTGCGTTTCGACCTGCCGCCGGAGCTCCAGGACCTGCCGATCGAGGCGCTGGCCGCGCCGACCGGCATGCAGACGCTGGCGCTGCACTCCCGGCTGTCGGTGGTGCGCACCGTGGCCGGGGAGGCGCCGGACCTGCCCGCCGCCGACGAGGACCCGGCGGCCGTCGAGCTGCTCGTCGCCGTCGCCTCCCCGGCCGGGCTGGACCCGCTCGGCGCCGAGGCCGAGATCGACCGGCTCACCAAGCTGCCCAAGCGCAGCGTGCGGCGCACCGTGGAGCCGCACGCCACCCGGCGCCGGATCGAGGACTGGCTCGTCGACCACGCCGACCGGCCCGCGGCGATCCTGCTGATCGCGCACGGCGCCTACGACGCCGCCGGGAACATGGGCACGGTCTACCTGGAGACCGAGGACGGCGGCCCGGACCCGGTCTCGGCCGAGCTGCTCAGCGGGATGCTGGCCCGCGGCCGCCGGCTGCGCCTAGTCGTGCTGAACCTCTGCTCCGGCGCCACCACCGGTCCGGCCGAGCCCTACTCCGGACTGGCCCAGGCGCTGATCGGCCGCGGCATCCCGGCCGTGATCGGCATGCGCGCCGAGTTCACCGACTCCGCCGCCGCGCTGTTCGGCCCCAAGGTGCTGGCCGCGATCGCCGCGAACACCACCGTCGACGAGGCGGTGGTCTCGGCCCGGCAGCAGATCCACACCATCCCCGACCAGACCGCGATCGAATGGGCCACCCCCGCGCTGTTCCTGCACGAGGCCTGCGGCCACGGCTGGCTGCTCAAGGTCCCGGTGGTGCTCGACGACGGCGAGGTCGACGAGGACCCGCTGCGCGACGGGCGGGCGGCGCTCGACCAGGTCCAGGACGCGCCCCGGGTGCGCTCGGCCGACCTCGTGCCCGCCGCCCGCTACCTGCGGGTCCGCCGCGACTGGCCCGGCGTCGTGGACCTGCTCGACATCGGCCGCCGCGGCCCGGAGCAGGCCGCGCTGTTCGCCGAGGCGGACCTGGAGACCGTGTGGCCCGGCATCGAGCGGTTCTGCGCCCTGCTCGCCGCCGGGCACGACCTGGACCTGGCCGAGGAGATCCTGACCGCCGCCCGGCCGCACCTGCCGGCCCCGGTCGCCGACTGCCTGCGCGCGGAGATCGTGCGGTGCCGGGCCGACGCGGCGTACACGGCCGCTGAGAACGCCCGGCTCGCCGAGCGCTGGGCCGACGCCTCCATCGCCTATGCCAGGGTTCTGTCGCTCAACGTCGACGAGCGGCCGCAGGTCCACGCGCACGCCGCGTATGTGCAGGGCCGCACCGCGCAGGCCGACGAGGACTGGGTCCTGGCCGCCGCGGCCTACCACAAGTGCGGCGACGTGCTGGACGCGCTCGGCCGGGCCGCGTACGTGCTGGCCCGGGCCGCCCTGGCCCGCCACGACCGGGCCGAGGCGGCCCGGCACTTCCGGGCCGCCGCCGAGGCCGGTATCGCGCGGGACGAGTGGTTCGACTGCCCGGAGCCCGAGCCCGGGGCGATCCCGGACACCGGCTGGGGCGATTCCGGCGCGGGCCCGGCCGAATCCGCCGCCGACGCCGAGGCCAGATCCGGATACGTGCTGCTCGAAGCGTCGATCGCCGACGAGGACTGGTCCGCGGCGATCTCCCTGGCCGGCGCGCTCGACGGCCTCCAGGCCCTGCCCGCCGCCCGGACCCTGACGACCTACGCGTTCGGCCGGCTCGCGGAGAGCGCCGAGGAATGGGGCGAGGCGGCGGACCTGTACAACCGCTGCCACAGCTACGCCGACGCCGCCGCGCGCGTCCAGTACGCCCGGGGCCGCCAGCTGGAGGGCGAGGCGCAGTACCGGGCCGCCATCGAGTTCTACGCGCACGTCCCCGCGTCCCTGCTCAGCGACGCCGCCCAACGCTGCCGACGGCTGGAGGCGCTGCTGGCCGTGCTGCCGCTGGCCGACCGGGTCGCGGGCGTCCCGCTGGTGGCCGATCCGCTGCTGGTCCGGGACCCGGCGTACCCCTACCGCGTGCTGAGCACGGTCCGGGTGGCCCCGGGATCCTCGACCGTCGAGGTCCGGGACGCGGCGTTCGTGCTCATGACCCTGGGCCTGCTGAACGAGAAGACCAGGCGCGCGTGGGACGACCTCCGGGACCCGGCCAACCGGCTGATGCTCGACGCGCTGTCGCTGCACGGTGTCCGGGATCCCAAGACCCTGATCGACGCGTTGCGCGACGGGCCCGCCGACGCGGCCGCGGTCCAGCTCGCCGACGCGCCGCTGGCCGCGCTGCTGCTCGGCGACCGGGAAGGCGCCCGCGAGGGCTGGCGCCGCCGGCTGGTCCAGGACCCCGCCGACATGTCCCTGGCCCACAGCCTCGCCGTCGCCGCGCTGGCCGATGCCCGCGAACAGGAGGACGCCGGCGAGGAGCTGTCCCAAGCCTTGTGGCGCACCGTGATCGCGTCCTGGGTGGCGCTGCTCAGCGACGAGGCCTACTGGAGCCGGTGGGGCCGGCAGCGCGCCGCCTGCTACGGGGACGTGGGCACCTCCTACGACCCCGCCGTGCTGCGCCCCAGCCTCGGGCGGCACCTGCACGACGTGCTCTCCGGCTACGCCGAGAAGCACATCGTCGCCGGACGGCCCGCCCAGGCCGCCGGATATCGGGAACTGATCCAGCTGCTGGAGGCCGAGCTCGACGCCGCCCGGGTGCTCGGCGAGGTCGAGGGGCTCCCGGGTCCGGAGCCCGGGTCGCCGGAACCACGCCGACTGGTCTGCGGCCCCCTGTACCTGCGGATGGCCGAGCTGTCGGAGCGCTTCGCGCGGTTCGTCGCCCGCGCCGAGGACGCCCCGGACCCCGACGCCGTCCGCCGCCGGTTCCGCCGCGTCCGCTGGGCGTTCTCCGAGCTGGGGCAGGCGTTCTCCTCGACCGAGCACTACGAGTACGACTCCGCGCGCCACCAGGTCGCCGACCTGCTGCACCACCGTCTCAACGACCTGCCCCCGGACTGCGCCGGACCGGCCGCGCACGCGCCCGAGGAGCTCGCCGCCTGCCCCGGGTGCGGTGCTTTCCTCGCCGACGATCCGGCCTACGCCCACCTGCCGCGCCGCCGCGCCCGCCTGCTCCAGGACACGGTCGACCTCTCGATCCGCGTCAACCTGTTCATCGCCCGCGACCTGCTGACCCGGCCCGGGCGGCACGAGGCCGCGCTGGCCCGGATCGCCGACGCCCTGGCCTCCTCCGACCGCGGCCTGATGAGCGCCCGCGCCGACGAGGCCGCGGTCTGGCTGGTGCTCGGCCGGGTCGACGCGCTGACCAACGTCCAGGAGATCCGGATCGACCGGGTCAACGAGGCCATCGACCTGCTGGAGCGGGCGATCCCGGTGGTCCGCCGGACCGGGGCGCAGACCCTGACCGTCCGGCTGGCCGCGCTGCTGACCACCCGCGGCATCTGGTTCGGCACCTCGGCCGACGAGACCGGCGTGGCGCCGGACTACCGCCGCGGCGTGGACGACCTGCGCCGGGCCGCCGAGGCCAACCCCGAGTCGCTGCGGGCCGCGCTCGGGCTGGCCGTCACCCTCGCCTACGACCTGGACCACCTGCCGGGCGGCGACACCGATCAGGGCCGTGCGGCGCTGCTGCGCGAGGCGTTCAGCACCCTGGACGGCGCCCTGAGGCGCTCGACGCGGGCGGACCTGGTGCGCTGCGCGGGGGAGATCCTGGACCTGCTGGACGACCTGGTCCTGGCCCGGCTCCCGGCCGAGGCGCTGACCGCGATGATCGAGGACGGCGACGCCGTCGGCGCCGAGGCCGACAACCCGGCCCGGGCCGCGGCGCTGACCGCCCGCGCCGACGCGGCCGCCGGACGCGGCGCCGTCGCCGAGTACCTGCACCTGCTGATCCGCGCCACGGCGGCCGTTCCGACGAGCGAGCGCGTCCGCGCCCGGCTCATCGCGGTCCTGAAGGAGGAAGAGGGGTTGTTCGCATGATCCGGGATCCGCTCGCCGAATGGGACGGCCCGTACCCGTACGACGAGCTCGCCGACATCGGGGTGACGCCCGACTACACGCACAAGGCGATGGGCGAGGTCACCTTCACCCTGATGACCCAGTCCAAGCTCAGCGGCCGGGCCCGTCAGGCCTGGCACGAGCTGAACGACCTGCAGAACCGGCTGCTGATCGACTTCCTGCTCTACGACGTGGACCTCGTCGGCGAGATCCAGGCGGCGCGCGGCCGGACCGCGCCGGAGCCGGTCGAGCTCGACGAGCCGCCCCGGCTGGCCGGCGCCACCGAACTGCCCAGGGAGATGCTCACCGGACTCGCCGACGAGTTCCGCGCGACGACCTCGCTGGACGAACTGCTCCCGATCCGCGTCCTCCAGGACGTCGACATGTATCCGCCGCTGTCGGTGATCGACGGCTTGCTCCGCTTCGACAAATAAGGATGTCCATGCTTTCCGAGACGCCCGGGACGCCCGACGCGGCGGGGCCGGCAGAGACGGCGGACCCGATGGATCCGACAGGCCAAGCCGACACGACAGGCCAAGCCGACACCACAGGCCAGATCGACACGACCCAGATCAACACGAACCAGATCGACACGACCGGCCCGAGAAACACGACAGATCCGATAGACGCGACGGAGGGACCAGTGACACCCGAGTCGCAGCCGCCAGAACCCGATGCGCCACCGCAATCCGCGGAACCCTCCGCCCCCGGCCCCCGCGCGCAAGCTCCCGTCGAGGCGGTCTCCCCGCTGTTCGACGCGCTCGCCACCCACCGTGCCGGCGTCGTGGAGCTGGTCTACCAGCTGACCCGGGTCGAGGAGGCCCACCGGCGCCTGACCCGCGACATCGTCGACGTCTTCGACCACTTCGTCGAGGTGGAGCGGCTGGCCCGGGAGGGCGACCCGCTCGTCTACCACGCCAGTATCCGCACCAGCATCAACAAGTTGAACGGCCTGCTGAGCGCCCAGCGGATCTCCGTGTACGGCGAGCGCGGCGAGATCGCCCGGCCGACGACCCACGAGGTCATCGGCGTCCAGTACCACCCCGACGCGCCGGAGAACACCGTGCTCCAGGTGCACCACCACGGGATCAGCTTCGAAGGCCGGGTCGAGCGGCCCGCGTCGGTCACGGTCTCGACCCGGAAGACGTCGGACCTCCAGGAGGAGTCATGACCGCGATCGGCATCGACCTCGGCACCACCAACTCGGCGGTCGCCGTCCACGACAAGCAGACCGGAGGGGCCCGCGTCCTGCGCAACGGCGAGGGCCAGGTGCTGACCCCCTCGGTGGTCGGCGTCCACACCACCGGCGCCACCGGCGTCCAGACCTTCGCGGTCGGCACCCCGGCCGTGAACTGGGCCTTCCGCGAGGCCCGGGACACCATCTTCTCGGTGAAGCGGCTCATGGGCCGGGACTTCCTGGACGACGCCGTCGTCGAGACCAACCGGCACATGAGCTACGACATCGTGCCCGGACCGGGCCAGGACCCGCGCGCGCACGTCATGCTGGCCGGTCAGATGTACTCCCCGGTGCAGGTCTCCACCATGATCCTGGAGAAGCTGGCCGAGGACGCCGCGGCCCACCTGCCCGAACCGCCCACGCACGCGGTCATCACCGTGCCCGCGTACTTCAACGAGGCCCAGCGGGTGGCCACCCGCGAGGCCGGCGAGAAGGCCGGCCTGGTGGTGAAGCGGATCATCGACGAGCCCACCGCGGCCGCCGTCGCCTTCGGCGTGGACCTGCGCGAGGGCGACAAGCGCCGGGTCCTGGTGTTCGACCTCGGCGGCGGCACCTTCGACATCTCGATCCTCAACGCCACCCGCGACGCCGCCGGCCGCAACCACCTCCAGGTGCTCGACTTCTCCGGCGACAACTGGCTCGGCGGCGACGACTTCGACCTGCTGATCGTCAAGCGGATCATCGACTGGGTGAAGGAGACCGCCGACCTGGACCCGTCGCACGACGCCAAGTTCCTCTACAAGGCCAAGTACGAGGCCGAGAAGGCCAAGCGCCAGCTCAGCCAGACCCAGGTCGTCGACATCATCATCCCGGCCGCCTACCGCGCCGACGGCGTCATCGTCGACATCGACCTGCAGCTGACCCGCGCCGAGTACGAGGTGATGATCGCCGGGCTCGTCGACACCACGATCGGCCTGGTCCGCGCCGCCCTGGACCGGCAGAAGCTGGTCCCCGACGACATCTCCGACGTGCTGCTGGCCGGCGGCTCGACGCTGACCCCGAAGGTCTACGAGTCCGTCGAGGCGCTGTTCGGCCGGGACAAGGTCCGCCGCAACGTCGACCCCATGGAATGCGTCGCCCTCGGCGCCGGCATCCTGGCCGGCACCCAGCACGGCATCGAGTGCGGCGACCCGGCCTGCGCCACGGTCAACGACGAGAAGGTCACCGAATGCGTGGCCTGCCACCGCCCGCTGTTCGACGCCCGCGCCGTCGGCGACACCAACCTCTACGAGGTCACCGGTCAAGCCCTGGGCATCGCCGCGGTCTACGGGATGAACGGCGACTCCTTCGTGTCGATCATCCCGCGCGGCACGCCCTACCCGGTGACCCAGCCCCTCAAGCGCACCTTCGAGGCCACCAACGGCCGCAAGATCGTGGTCCCGGTCTACGAGGGCGACGACCCGGTGGCCAGCCGGAACCAGGAGATCGGCCGGCTGGACTACGACCTGCCGCACGAGATCGCCGCCCGCGCCAAGGTCGACGTGGAGTTCCTCTACGACCGCAACCGCACTCTGTTCATCTCGGTCATCGTGCCGGGCACCGACCTGCGGCACTACGCCACGCTGCGCCACGACGCCCCCCGGGAGGGGACCGAGCAGGTCACGGTCCTGACTCCGGGCGAGGACGACGAGGCCGACCAGATGCGCCAGCTCCTGCTGCACGTCGTCGAGGCCGCCGAACGCTTCCAGCTGCGGTACCAGCCCTACGTCGACCCCAGCCAGTCGGTCAAGATCCAGAAGGACCTCGAAGGCGCGCGCCGGGTGCTGAGCTTCCCGGACCCGGACGAGTGCCGCACCATGATCAACGCCCTGCGCAGCCACCTGTTCGAGTCCGGCCTGGCCTCCCAGCTCTACCTGGCCGAGAGCACCGCCGACCGGGCCACCCAGGAGGACGCGCGCAAGATCTACTCGCTGGTCGCGATCATCCGCGGCGAGTTCCAGGAGGGCCGGCACAAGGTCGCCGAGGACAAGGCCCGGCTGCTGCGCGGGCTGATCACGCAGATGAGCCAGCAGACGGAGGTGCCGGAGATCCGGGACGCCGCGGACTTCGGAGGACTGCTGAAGATTCTCGACAGCTAGTCGTCCGAACTCTGATGCTCTTGGCCGAGCGGCCGTCGGCGGCACTGTGCGTATCAGGCCAGTGACAACCGACACTATGTCAGACCTCGGATATATATCGATCTTGTATCGATCGGCGGCGGGGGGTGCCGCGGAACCCCGCCGCGCATGATCTTGAGAGCTGTGAGAACGAATAGCTCCGGCGCTCGCCGCCGGACCGGGGTGTTCGCCGCGCTGCTGGTCTGCGCCACGATCACGGCGTCACCAGCGGCCCGGGCCGCGTCCGGTCACCGATCGTCGGCACCACCGCCGACAGCCGCCACGAAGTCATCCTCGACGCCGCAGTCCGCGCCGGCGACGGGAGCGAACCTGGGATCGGGCCCAGGGTCGACCCCGGTGCCGCCCGCGGCGGATCCGGCACAGCATCCGCATCCTTATATCGCCGTGGCGCCTGATCCGCAGGCCGCCGCCCGCGCCGCCGCGGCCAAGAGCCGGCCGGCCGACTTCGGCCCCGGCGAGCGGATCGTCAAAGCCTGGTACGCCAAGCGGATCAGCACCGACGAGATGATCCGCTACGGCTACGCCTCGATGTTCGCCCCGGACCAGGTCCCGGCGGACCTGCGGCCGACCGCCGCGCTCGACGAGGACTCGGCGGCGTACCTGGCGTTCCTGACGGCACACGAAGCCGAGGCCACGCCGCAGACCCGGGACTGGACCGCCGGGATCCGCACCGCGCTGGACAAGCCGGTGCCCCGGGCCAAGACCATCCTGAAGCCGACCAAGGACACAACGGCCAAGGCCGGTGCCGCCGGCGCCGGGCCGCTCGCCGCCGTGGCGACCGGCCTGGAGACCGATCCCGGCTGCTCGACCACCGACACCATCAGCTATCCCGACGTCCCCTTCTACAGCCACGACTACCACTGCGAAGTCAGCACCGACCACTTCAACATCCTCTACAACCACGGCAACCTGCCCGAGGACGCGGGCGCCAACGGCCGCCTCACCGCGATCGTCGACATGGTGAACGCGGTCGAGTTCGCCTACACCGTGTACACGACCGGAGATCCGCTGATCGGCATCCCCGGCCTGAACTTCCCGGCGCCGACCTCGAAGCCCGTCACGATCCTGATCGGCGACACCCTGCACGACCACGGCCGCATCAAGCCGAACGTGGCCGCGGTGCTGCCGATCGGGCCGGGCAGCGCGCCGTCGATCTGGATGCCGGAGGATCCAAAGCCGTACGACGCGCTGATCCGGCACGAAGCGTTCCATGTGTTCCAGTACACGTTCCTGCCGGACATCTACTGGGACTTCCCCACCATGGCGCTGACGGGTGACTTCCCGTCGCAGAACTGGTGGATGGAGGCCACCGCGCAGTGGGCCACCGACGAGAGCTACCGCCTTGTTCCCGACGGCTGGAGCCAGACCAACCGGGACTACTACTACAAGAACATCCGTGACTACCTGGGGACCGATCAGGGCCCGGACAGCCAGGGCAACCCGACCAACGGCGCGCACCGGCCGATCAACAGCTTCGACGGGATGGGCGCCAACCGGCAGTACGGGGTGTTCCCGCTCGCCGAATACCTGACCGAGGCCGGCCAGAAGGCGTCCGGCACCGAGAGCGACCGCTCGGCGGTGTTGAAGACCTGGCAGCTGGTCGGGTCCGGGAAGCTGCCGCTGGACGCGATCAACCAGGTGCTGGCCGGTTACGGCTACAACGTCAACCAGACCTGGCTCCAGTACGCGGTCGCGAACTACCGCCTCGGCACGCCGTCCGACCTGGCGCCGGCCGGACAGGCGGTGCCCGCCGACGGGTACACCGAGACCGGCTCGGACGGCCCCGCCGCCTGGGTCAAGAGCTTGAACGGCCGGCCGACGCGGGACCTCCCCACCGTCGCCGGCTACGACGTGACGAAGACCGACGCCATCTACGATCTCGCCGGTGGCGGACAGGCCTTCGTGGACTTCAACCCGCCCCCGCCGACGGCGGGCATGGCGGCGGACGCCGGTACCGCGCTGACCGTCACCATCGACCCGAAACAGGCGCCGGGGGTGCAGTGGGAGCTGGTGGCCTGGCAGCCGACGCTGAGCCCTTACACGACCCCGATCCCGCAGATGATCGCGCAGCCCGACGCCAGCGGCACGGCGTCGGTAGTGGCCCCGCCGCCGCCCAGCGCCGGCGATCCGCCACCGTACTTCAGCCTGATCATGACGAGCACCTCGTTCGTCGCCAACTCGGCCGACGCGGCGGACAAGGGCGGGATCACCGTCCCGTACAGCCACACCATGACCGCGGTCGCGCACCTGGCCACCGACGGCTCGGCGGCGACCACGGCGCGGTTGGCGTCCCCGCAGCCGCAGTGGATGTACTTCACCACCAGCCAGGCGCAGATCGCCCTGTCCTGCAACCTGTCGTTGGGCACCCTGGAGAGCGCCTGGAACCCGGACATCGCGGTCTTCGCGCCGAACGCGCAGAAGGTGCAGTCCAGCAACAACGGCTGCCGGACCGACACCGCGAAGCAGCTGGCGCTGGACAAGGTCCCGACGAAGGCTCCGGGCCTGTACCTGGTGCGGTTCACGCCGCCCGGCGGGAAGTCCGGCACGCTGTCCGTGACCGCGTGGGCCAGCACCGACGCCTCGGCGACGAACCCGGCCGACGGGTCGCAGAGCACAGCGACGATCGCGACGATCGGCCAGGACGGCGACATCCTGTTCACCGGGCAGCAGGGCGCCCGGGTCGCGATCGCCTGCGGGGTGGTGTCCACGACGAAGTGGGACCACCTGCCGCTGGTGCTCTACGACCCGAGCGGCAAGCAGATCGCCTCGGTGGCGCAGAACAACAGCGTCGAGGACTGCTCCAAGGACGGGACCAAGCAGAGCTTGGCGCTGGACTACGTCAAGATGCCCGTGGACGGCCAGTACCGGCTGCACCTCGGGGTCGAGGGGATGCAGCTGGGCCAGATCACCGTCTGGGTCTGGCAGTCGACCGACGTGCTGCTGGCGGCGGTCGCGGACGGGACGCCGGCCACCGCGACGATCACCACCGTCGGGCAGGACGCCTACGTCACGGTCTCGGCGGTGGCGGGCCAGTACCTGACCGTCGCGTGCTCGTTCAACGCGACCCCGGCCACCAGCCACCTGCCGCTGTGGCTGCTCGACGCGAGCGGGAACACCGTCACCTCGATCGACACCAACAACAGCGTGGAGGACTGCTCCCGGGACGGGACGAAGGACCGGCTGGCGGGCACCCACATCAAGGTCCCGGCCACCGGCGACTACCGGCTCCGCCTGGGGCCGACCGACCTGACGGTGGGCACGATCACCGTGTGGATCTGGGCGTCGAGCAACGTCACCGGGTCCGCCACCGCCGCCGGGACGCCGACCACGTTCCAGATCACCACGCCGGGCCAGTACGCCGACCTGACGGTGCCGCTGGCGGCCGGTCAGCGGGTCGCCGTCACGTGCTCCACGGCGTCCACCCCGGCGACGACGCACATGCCGGTCGCGCTGATCGACCCCGGCGGCACCCAGATCGCCTCCGCGGCGATCAACAACACGGTGGAGGACTGCTCCACGAACGGGAGCCAGGACCGGCTGGCGATCGCCGGCGCGGACGTGAAGACGGCGGGGACCTACCACGTGTGGTTCTATCCGCCGCCGTTCTACGCCGGGTCGGTGACGTTCTGGGTCTACTCCTCCACGCCGATCACGATGACCGGGACCGTCAACGACGGCGTGGCGGCGTCCGCGGTGCTGACCACGCCGGGGCAGGACGAGTGGCTGACGTTCACCGGGACGGCCGGCAACCGGTTCGTGATGGATTGCAGCATCCTGACGTCGTCGGGCACGAGCTGGGAGCCGTACTTCCAGCTGTACGACCCGAACAACGTCCAGGTCGCCTCGCTGTGGGCGGGCGGGACGAAGCCGGGGTTCGGGTATCCGTGCTCGCTGGACGGTTCGCAGCAGGTGGCGATGGACGGCGACCTCCAGCTGAAGCTGACCGGCACCTACCGGCTGCACATCGACCCGCAGAGCGTGTACGGGACGGGGCAGGTGAAGATCTGGATGTGGTCCGCGCCGGATGTCCAGGCGTCGTCCCCGACCACCGGGGCCCAGGTGGCGACGACCATCGCGGCGCCCACGCAGGACGGCTGGCTGCAGTTCTCGGCGACCGCCGGGCAGCACCTCGCGCTGTCCTGCTCGGTGACGTCGTACAGCGGCGGGAGCGCCTGGCAGCCGAACATGCAGGTGTACGACCCGGCCGGGAAACAGGTCAGCTACCTGCTCTACACCCCGACCGGGCCGTGCGGGGCGGCGGGGGTGATGAAGTCCGCGTGGAACGGGCTGGCGCTGTCGAGTACGGGGACGTACACGCTGCACATCGATCCGCCGGGGACGGCGACCGGGACGGTGGTCACGTCTTTAGTGGTGTCCTGATTCACGAAGACGGTGTCCTGATTTAGGAAGCAGATCGGTGAAGGCCCCCGCGTGCGCGGGGGCCTTCACCCAGCTGATCAGCTGATCAGCAGTTCACTCGGTCGTCTCGGATCAGCAGCTCACTCAGTCGTCGCAGTCCAGGCTGTTGCCCAGGGCCGCCGTCAGCTGTCCGTCGGTGGTGTCGCCGTCCAGCGACCAGACCATCGTCCCGGCCAGGTCGTTGTCGCAGATGTAGCGGCCCTTCAGGGTCAGGGACCGCGGGTCGTCGTAGGTGTAGAAGGTTCCGGACGCCGCGTCGTACTTGTACGGCTCGCCGGCCCGCGTGTCGAAGTACGTGGTCCCCGGCGCGGCCACCACCGCGGCGTAGTTGGGAGTGCCGCCGCCCGCCGTGGCGGGCTGGAACAGGCCGTCGCCGTTCGGCCCCGGCGTGACTCCGGTCCAGGTGTGGGCGTAGTACGGCATCGACAGCGAGATCTGCTCCGAGTCGATCCCGTGCTGCTCGAAGTAGCGCACGGCCTGGCTCACGGTGTACCGGCTGGCCGGCGGGTTGGGGTCGCGCGGGTCCTGCCGCAGCGCCGAGGCGAAGTCGGTGGGCCCGGCCGGCTCCCAGCTGCCGTGGTAGTCGAAGGTCATGACGTTGAACCAGTCGACGACCCGCGCCAGCTGCGGCAGCTGGAGCTTGTCGGCGTACGCCGGGTTCGCCGAGGTGTTGGCCAGCAGCAGGTAGCGGTGCCGCGTGCTCTTGGAGACGGTGTCGAGCTGGTTCCGGAACTCCCGCATCAGCGCGGTGTAGTTCGGGGTGTCCTGCGGGCTGTAGGGGTTGTTGTTGCCCGGCTCGCCGGGGAACTCCCAGTCGACCGCGAAGCCGTCGAAGATGCCCGCGGCGGCGCCGGCCGGCTGCCCGGGGATGTTGCCGTTGATGTACTGGTCGATGCACGACGCGACGAACTTCTGCCGGCCCGCGGCGGTGGCGGCCAGCCCGGAGAACTGGCCGGACCAGGACCAGCCGCCGATCGACATCACGATCTTCAGGTGCGGGTACTTCGCCTTCAGCTCCTTGAGCTGCTGGAAGTTGCCGGCCAGCGGCTGGCCCCAGGTGTCGGCCGTGCCGTCGACGGACTCGTTCGCGGCGAACGGCCGCTGGTAGTCGGCCCACGCGTCGCCGCTGGCGCAGGTCCCGTCGGGAGCGATGTTCGAGAACGCGTAGTCGAGCTCGGTCAGGTGCGAGATCTCACCGCTGCTGATCAGGTTCTTCTCGAAGAACCCCGAGTAGATACCCCACTGGGTGAAATACCCCACGAGTTGCTTGCCCGACCCGTCGTGACCGTGGCCGCCGCCGTTGCCGGACGAGGCGTGCGCGGCGCCCGGCAGGGCGGCGAGTGTCAGGGCCGACGCGGCGATCGCGGCGGCTACCCGGCGGCGCCGGGCGGACAGGGCGGACTTTTCGGTGGCGCGCATGGGATCCCCTTCATGGATTGCCCGACCCGGGACCCGGTTCGGACAGGTGGCGACCAGTGCGGGACGAACTTCGGCAGAACCCGGACGTCGGTGGGACAGCGAGGGCTGTGGTGTAGACCATCCAGACGATTGGTGTAGTCCATTGCGGCGGGAGCGTCAATGGGCCGAGCGCCGGATCGGAGGTGCTAGGGGATATCCCGCAGCGAGGTTTGGACAGCCCTGAGTACGAGCCCTGACCTGCGGCGCATAGGATGCCGGTCAGGCCGGACAGAGGAGGCGTGCCGTGATCGAACTGGCCACTGTGGTACGGGATCTGCGCGACGAGATCGAGCGTGCGATCGAGGCGGGCCGCGGCGAGGATCTGCGGTTCGAACTCGGGACCATCGAGCTGGAGGTCGCCGTCGCCATCCAGGAGTCCACGGGCTCGTCGGGCAAGGTGCGGTTCTTCGTGGTCGACTTCGGGACCGACGGCAAGGTCGACAGCACCACCACCCACCGGGTCAAGCTCTCGCTGACCCCGCACGTCGCCTCGGCCGGGGCTGCGAAGGTGTATATCGCGGGACAGGCGCTGCCCGGGGAGGAGTGAGTCCGGGGACTGATTCCCGGCCGGGTCAGAGCCACCCGCGCAGCACTGCCTTGCGCCCCGCGTCGAACCGGCCGGTCGCCTCCAGCCGCCCCATCAGATCGCTGACACGGCGGCGGACGGTGCGCAGCGAGACGCCGAGCCGGTTGGCGATGGCCTCGTCGGTGAGTCCCGTCCCGAGCAGGGCGAGCAGTTCGAGATCGGCGTCCGACGGACGGCCGTCCGGGCCGGGCGGGCACGCGGTGTCCAGGGCCACGGCCCGGGACCAGGCGTAGTCGAAACCCGCGACCAGGGCCGCGACGACCCCGGGCTCCGTCACCTCCACCGCGCCTTTGGCGGTGTCCGCGGGATCCACGGGGACCACGGGGACCACGGCGATCCGCGCGTCGACGGCGAACATCGGCGACGGCAGGACCGGCGCGGTGCGGACGTGGCCCCCGGCCTTGGTCAGCCGGCGGGCGTGGTCCAGGCTGTCGCGGTTGGCCGTCATCGCGTCCTGTGCCAGGACCCTGACCTGAGCGCCGCGCTCCAGGACGGCGGCGGCGATGGGCTGGATCCCTTCGAGGACGTCCTTGTGCGGGCCCGGTCCCGGGACGACGGCCAGGATGTCGGCGGCCGGCTGCGCGAGTTCCTCCAGCCGCGACTGGACCGCGTCCACTCCGAGCAGCAGCCGGGACCGCGGCGCTCCGGCCGGCGGATGGTGCCCGGCGAAGTCCGCGACCAGACCGGCCGCCGCGACCTGGCCCCGGGCCAGCTCCTGCCGCCGCCGCACCAGATCCAGCTCCTGACGGCGGACCAGCACCTCCAGCCCGACGCGCGGGCTCACCGGACGCAGCCCGCCCGGCGTCTCGCGCGAGGCCCGCAGCAGCTCCAGCCGTTCCAGCGTCGCCAGGCACTCCCGGATCCGCGCCACCGGCACCGCGAGCCGCTCGGCCAACTCGTCGATCCCGGCCCGCGGATGATCCAGCAGAACCCGATAGACCTGCTCCGACAAGCAGTCCAGACCGATCACGCCGAGCATCAGCCCGCTCCCCTCCGCCATGTCGGCCGTCGGCCGCCCGCCTGCCTGCCCAGCCGCCAAGCTGCTCGCCAGCCTGCACGCACGCACGCCTGCCTGCACGCCTGCCTGCACGCCCAGTCGCCTGCCAGGCTGCCAGCCTGCACGCATGTTTGCCAGCCCAGCCGCCTGCCAGCCCAGCCACCCAGCCACCCAGCCACCCAGCCGCCCAGCCGCCTGCCAGCCAGCCCGCCTGACCGCCTGCCCAGCCTGCCTGCGAGCCCGGCTGCCTAGCCGCCCACCTGCCTGCCTGCACGCCCAGCCGCCAGCCTGCCCGCCAGCCCAGCCGCCAAGCCGCCCGCCCCCCCCGGCCGCATCCGGCCACGGCCACATGATGCCATGTCAGGGGCCTTCCATACCGTCCCGCCGGCCCGCGAACCTGGTGCCACCACGACATCCGTAGGGGAGGGCCATGGAGAGCGGACGACGATTCAGTGTCACCGCGGTGACCGCGCTGGCGCCGATGATCTGGGGGAGCACCTACCTGGTGACCACCGAGTGGCTGCCGCCCGATCGCCCGCTGCTGGCCACCACCGTGCGCACGCTGCCCGCCGGGCTGATCCTGCTCGCGTTGGTCCGCACCCTGCCCGCCAGGCGGTGGCTGGCGCGGGTCGTGGCGCTCGGGACGTTGAACATCGCGGCCTTCAACTTCCTGCTGTTCGTCGCGGCCTATCGGCTGCCCGGGGGCGTCGCGGCCACGCTCATGGGCGTGCAGCCGGCGGTCGTGCTCGTCCTGGCGGCGTTGCTGATGCGCGACCGGGTCCGGCCCGCGCACGTGGCGGCGTGCCTGCTCGGGATCGCGGGTGTCGCGATGCTGGTGCTCAAAGGCTCCTCGGCCCCCGACCCGGTCGGGGTGGCGGCGGCCCTGGGCGCCGCGGTGTGCCTGGCCGCGGGCATCACCCTCACCAAGTACTGGGGCCGGCCGGACGGCGCCGGGCTGCTGGCCGGCACCGGGTGGCAGCTCACCGCCGGCGGGCTCGTCACGCTGCCCCTCACCCTGGCCGTCGAAGGGCTCCCGGCATCGGTCAGCGGCGAGAACCTCGCCGGCTTCGGCTATCTCATCGTGCTCGGCGCCGTCGTCAGCTACGTGGTCTGGTTCCGCGGCATCGAGAAGCTGCCGGCGCTCGCGGTCTCCGTCCTCGCGCTCGTCAGCCCGATCTCCGCCACGGTGCTCGGCTACCTGGTCCTGGACCAGACGCTGTCACCGGTGCAACTGGCCGGGATCGTCGTGATCATCGGCTCCACCGCGCTCGCGCAGCCCCGGCGCGCATCCGGGACAACGACACCATCACAAGAAGGGCAGAACACCATGCCGAAGACCGTCGCACCGCGCACCGTGGCAGTGATCGGAACCGGGAAGATCGGCCAGGCGATCGGGAGGCTCTGGCTGGAGTCCGGCCACGCCGTCGTCTTCGGTTCCCGGTCCCCGGACCTGCGCGAGGCCGAACTCCGCGGGCTGGGCGGGCGCGCCGTGGTCGTGACCCAGGCCGAGGCGATGGCGGCGGCCGAGGTCGTGCTGCTGGCCGTGCCGGGCGAGGCCGTCGAGGCGTTGCTCGACGAACTGGGCCCGGGCCTGGCCGGCAAGGTCGTCATCGACGCCACCAACCGCCTGACCTACGTCGAGGGCCGCTGGGCCTCGGCTTTGGAGCCCGGCCTCACCGAGGGCCGCTGGATGGCTCGCAGGCTGCCGGACAGCCGGGTGGTCCGGGCCTTCAGCCACGTCCCCGACGAGCTGCTGTGGACCCGCGGCGCGCTCCAGTCCCACTACTGGGCGATCGCCATCGCCGCCGACGACGCCGAGGCCAAGCAGACGGTCGCCGCTCTCGTCCGCGACTCCGGCTGGACTCCCGTGGATCTGGGCGGCCTGGACGATTCGGCGGCCCTGGACCCCGGCGGCGCGGTCTTCCATCTCTTCTACACCCCGACCGAGATGCGGGATGTGATCGGCGCCTCCGCGGCCGTGTTGTAACCGGCGCGCACCGCGGACGCGCACCACAGACACCCGGCGTCTCAGTAGTCATTCGGATGCATGTGAGGACGCCGGGTGCGTAGACTGGATCTGTTGGCCACTTGTGGTCGATCTGCCGGTCGGCGGGGCCGCTCTCACAGCCCTTCGGGGTTACTGTGTCCCGCCGACCCATTGCTGTAGCGGAACGAAGAGGCTCCCGGGACCGCGTTCCGGGAGCCTCCTCCCGTGTTCAGCCGGTGTTGCCGACGGCGCACTTACCGGATGTACCGGACTCACCCGGACCTACCGGAACTCCCCGGGTGGTCGGTCCCCGGCGGCGGGCATCGCGTCGATCGCCGCCTTGGCGGTCTTGAGCGCCAGTCCGCAGTGGATCTGGAGGAACGCGGCGCACAGGCCGGGGTTGTCGTCGCGGCCGGTCCGGAAGGCGTCGGTCAGGTACGCGGCGCACACCCAGAGCCAGGCCGCCTGGTGGAGTTCCTCGACGACGGCCTCCGGCACGCCGGGCATGTCCACGATGATCTCGGCGGCGTTGATCAGGTCGTCCGCGTCGAGGGCGCCGAGCGTCCCGCCCGGGCGGCTCAGGACGCTGACCGGCAGCGGCAGCCGGTGGAACAGGTCGGCCAGGATCAGGCCGGTGACGGTGAGGCGCTCGACCAGGCTCCCGAGCCGGGCGGTGTGGTCTTCGGACATCGTGTGCTCCTCGTGGTGGTGTCGATCTGCCCGCCGTCCGGGCTCTCACCCCCTCGCGGCGCTACTGGATTCTTAGCACTTTCTACTGGATTTGAAACGAAGCGGAGGCAAGCTCCGCCCATCAGGGCTCGGACATGGGACGACGGGACATGACAAGTCCCGACGGCCACGGCAAAGCGGAAGGCCCCCGGAGGAACCGGGGGCCTTGGGGGCGGCGGTTACGGGGCCCCGGGGGCGGCGCGCGTCAGGTCTTCGCGCACGGCCTTCATCGAGGACCCGCATTCGATGAGGATGTATGTCGCACACAAGCCGGGACCGTCTTCGCCTATCGCCTGGAACCAGGCGACGATATAGACCGCGGCGACCCAGTGCCAGGTGGCGCTGCGCAGTTCGCGGGCTGTCGTCTCGGTGATCCCCGGCATGTCCCTGAGGATCTCGGCCGCGTGGATCAGGTCCGTGGCGGCGATCTCCGGCTGGCTGCCGATGCTGAGCTGGATCGGCAGTGGAAGCATGGTGTACAGGGTGATCAGGGACTTCGCGGCGAGGGTGATCCGGTGGTTGAGATCCTCGACCCGGGCTTTGTGGTCATCGGACATTTCGTCCTCCCTTGTGGTGTTGTCAATCTGCCGCCGTCCGGGCTCTCACCCCCGGGTGGCGCTACTGACTATACAACACTTGTTGCTGAATTTGCAACAACTTCATGGAAGAACGCTGTGATGCCCGGTCTATACCCGTGCCGCATGGGATATGCGCGTACGGGAGCATCAGCGCCGGAACTCGGCAATCTATGCCTGTGTCTTGCGATAGGCGCGACGCTTGGCGATGATCGCGGCGACCTGGTCGGCGGGGAACATCCGCACGCCGTTCTTGACCACCGGCTCGCCGAGCCGGCCCCGCGAGGCGTCCACCCGGACGGTGCCGTAGTCGAGTCCGAATAACTCGGCGATCTCCTGCTGCGTCAGCGGCTGCGAGCCGAGCGCCTTCACGGTGTCCGGGACCTTGTGGAACCGGCGGCCGACCACCGCGGCCACGACGTCGGCCCGGTCGTACTCGACGAACCGGCCGCGCTTGCCGATCGGCTCGGGCCAGTCCGCGGCCCGCACCCAGTCGTTCACGGTGCCCGGCGGAACCCCGTAGAGCTCGGCGATCTCCGGCTTGATGATCCCTGGCCTTTCCATCCTTCGCTTCTCCTCACAGTCGATCGGCGCCACGGGAATCGGCACCACGGGAAGGGCGCCCCGGTGGCTCCGGGGCGCCCTCGCGCCTCACCGCTGTCCGGTGAACCGCTTCGGCGGCCAGTCGGCTCCCAGCTCGACCACCGCCTGGCGCGCGAAATCGTAGGCCAGATCGGTGTGGTAGAGCGCCGACCGCAGGCCCATCTGGGGTCCGTAGAGACTGCGCCCCTGGGTCAGCAGCATCGCCGCGGTGACCCAGTTCTCGACGCTGTGCCAGGTGAGGTATTGCGCCTTGTCGTCGGCGGTGATCCGGTCGGAGAGCAGATCCCCGGTGTCCCGCAGGGTCCGGACCGCGTCCGGCAGGGTGGCCTTGCGGGCGATGTAGATCGGCTCCGGGAGAATCGTGAGCAGCTCCGCGATGATCTGCACCAGTTCCAGCAGATGCCGGCCCGCCCGGGCCCGCTTGACGCCGATGTCCTCTGACACCTTGTCCTCCTTGTGGTGTTGTCAACCTGCCGCCGGCGGGCTCTCACTCCCGCCCGGCGCTACTGATTATACAACTTTAACTACTGGTTTTACAACACCACACCGCTGGGCCCGGCGCCCGGGCACCGCCCTCAGTCGAGCGTGAACCCGGTCAGCTCCCCGCCGGTGACCAGCGCGGTCGCCTCCAGCCCGGGGAGCTGCTCGACCGGGACGCCGAGTTGCTCGGCCAGCCGGCCGGCCGGGAACCACAGTTTGTCGCCGCTGGGCGGCACCACCAGCGCCCGGCAGTCCGCGCCGCGTCCCATCGTCAGCGAGATCCGTACCGGCACCCGGCCGTCGGCGCCCGGAGCCATCCCCCCGGCCGCGTCCGCGCCCGGTTCCGCGCCCGGTTCGGCGCCCGGCTCCGCGGCCGGCTCCTCGACCAGTTCGTCGATCCGGCCCAGCAGGACATCCAACTCGTCTATTTCCACGCTATCCAGTCTCCCATCCGGGGCGTGACGGCATCGGCGACCGGCGGCGGAGGCGGGGTCGCGGCCGTGCGCCCGGGCCCGGGGCGGTCTGGCTGGGGGCTCGGCCGGGAGCGCGTCGGCGGCGTGCTCGTCCCATGCCGATCCAAGCCAGGATTGCCCGCGTGGAGGCTGCCAAACGCGCTATGAGTCAGGAGGCGCAATAGTGCCCGGAAAACCGTCCGCGAAACCAGCCGGACGGGACAAAAAGAGAGGCGGACCCCCGAACTCGGGGATCCGCCTCGTACTACTGGTGGGGCTTAGCAGGCCCCGCCGTCACTCCACACGGCCCACGACTGCGGGTCGGTCGGAACCGCCCCGGTCGAGTACCAGGTGGACTTGTACAGGTGGCCGTTGTAGGTCACCTTGTCGCCGGGGACGTAGGAGGAACTGGCGCTCCACGCGGACACGCCCGCGCAGTTGCCGCCGCCGCCACCGCCGGAGACCGTCAGCGTGAACGTCGCGGTGTGCGTCGCCGTGCCGGATCCGGTGATGGTCAGGGTGTACGTCCCGGAGGCCGCGGTCGCGGCCACCGCCACGCTCAGCGTCGCCGAGCCGCCGGAGGTCACCGAAGTCGGGCTGACCGACGCGGTGACGCCCGCCGGGGCGCCGGAGACCGACAGGCTCACGGTCTGGGCCGCGCCGGAGACCGTCGCGGTGGAGACGGACGCCGTGGTGGAGGCCCCGGGCGCCACGGTGGCGGAGCTCGGGGACACGCTCACGGAGAAGTCTTGACCGGGGTTGGTGGTGGTGACGTTGACCGTGTAGGACGCGGTGTGCGTCCCGGACGGCGCGGTACCGGTGACGGTGACCGCCTTCGAGCCCGTGGCGGCGCCGGAGGAGGCGGACAGGGTCAGGGTGCTGCTCTGGCCGGCGGTCACGGTGGCCGGGTTGAAGGACGCGGTCACGCCGCTGGGCAGACCGGACGCGGTCAGGGTGACCTGCTGGGCGCTGCCGGTGGTGACCGCGGTGGAGACCGTGGTGCTGACCGTGCCGCCCTGGGCCACCGAGCCCGAGCTCGGGTTGACGCTCACCGAGAAGTCGCTGGTCGGCGTGCCGGTGCAGGTCGCCTCACCGGACTGGGCCGGCACGCTCACCGCGGTCCACGCCGCCTTGACGGTGTTGAACAGGCCGCAGGAGGCGTCGAGGTTCTTCGCCGACTGCAGCGTCCACTTGCGGTAGTTCAGGTACGACGAGGCCGAGGTCTTCATCAGCATCGCGTTGTACATGATCTTCTCGGCGTTCTGGATGCCGACGCCGGTGACCGTGGAGCTGTTGCAGGTCGGGCTGCTCGGCTGGCCGTTGGTCGGGCTGGTGCCCTCCGCGACCAGGTAGAACCAGTGGTTGCCGGGTCCGGCCGCGGAGTGCACTTCGCCGCCGGGCACCGAGCTGGAGTAGCAGTTCGGGTCGCCGAGCGCCGAGGGGTTGTACATGTTGCGGATCGGGCCGGAGCCGGTCAGGTTGATCTGCTCGCCGACGGTGAAGTCCGGGACGTCATAAGGCGCCGGCTCGTTGGTGAACCACTCAGTCGCCGCGCCGAAGGTGTCGGCGACGAACTCCTGGGTGCCGTTGCCGGAGATCCCGCCCGGGGTGTGGTCGTCCACGCCGTGGCCCATCTCGTGGGCTATGACGTCGATCGAGCCGATCCACTGGCCGGCCTGGTTGTGGCCGACCTGGACCTGGGAGCCGTCGTAGTACGCGTTGACGTCGTTGAGGCCGACGCGGATCGGCCAGGCGCCGCCGTTGCCGTCCATGCCGTTGCGGTTGTCCCACTGCGCGAGCATCTTGAACTCGCTCTGCGCGCCGTAGAGCGCGTCGACGCAGCCGGTCTCCTTGCTCGACCCGCTGCCGTTGCCCCAGCTGTCGGTGGACTTGGTGAACGTGCTGTTGCTCGCCGCGTCCTGACAGGGCATGTTGCTGATGTTCGGCGTGTTCATCGAGTACGAGCCGGCGGAGCCGGAGGTGTCGATGTGCACCGGGTTCGGGCCGTTCCAGGCGCTGGTGCCGCTGCCGTGCATCACGTGTTCCTGCGTGTGCAGCACGGCGCCGGTCCTGGCGTCGACGTCCACGCTCAGACGGCTGTAACCGTCGTCGCCGGTGCCGTCGACAGTGGTCTGCCAGGCCAGGGTGGCCGGACCGGTGCCCAACGCGTAGACGACCAGCTGGGTGCCCTCGACCTTGGTCACCGACTTCAGCTGCGCGGACGCCACCGCGGCGCCCTTGTCGCTGGTGAGGGTGGGGGTGGTGGACAGCGAACCGATGGCGTGCTCCTGGGCCACCGAGTTGGTGATGACCGAGCCCGAGCTGTCGGTGACGACGACGAAGTCGCCGCCGACCACCGGCAGGCCCGAGTACGTGCGCAGGTACGGCACGTACTGGATGCCGCTGGAGGAGATGACCTGCTGCCGCTGGAACTGGTCGTTCGCGCTGGCGAACAGCGCCGCCGGCCGAGCGGCGACCAGCGCGTCAGCGCTCGCCGCGGCCAGGGACTGCGCGTTCGGTGCGACCGGCGCAGGGGTGGCCGCCGTGGCGGGTGTGACGGCCAGCGCGGTGATACCGGCCGCTACGGCAGTGCCGGCGGCCAATCCGACGGCGAGCATCCTCGACGTCGTCCGGCGCTTGTTGAGATGTGGCGATCTCACGAGTTTCCTTTCGCGGGAGTGTTGCGAAGGGTGTGCGGAGAGTACGCGCGCCCATGCTTGGTGGCAGGGCGCGACGCAGAACGCAGGTATCTCGACCCGGTGCCGGATTCAGGTCGCGAACGCTGACGTCCGCTGGGGAACGTAATCGCGTGCATGCCGGACGTCAACGGGTATCAAAGCGTTAAATCGGCGGCGCCCGGCCCCGGTCCGCCGGTCCGGGTCGTGACCTCGGTGAACGCCGCTACTACATGGCATCCCTACGCCTTGTATCAGGGCACGTCTTGGCGACTCTTGTTTCTGGAGTTCGCCCCCCACGCCCCCACCCAGCACGGAGAAACGACTGATGCTCAGGGTCTGACAGCACGAGTCGTAAGCCATAAGCCACAAGTCGTAAGCCGCAAGCCGTAGGTCCATCGGCCGATGTCCGCCGCCGGCCGTCCGGGAGATCATGGCAGCCGGGAAGCTGGGCAGCCATGCGGAGAGGAACAGGCGGATGGATGCGGTGGACTGGGTCGACATCCCGGCCGGATTGCTACGCCGGGGAACACCGACCGGCGAGATCGCGAGTGTGGCCGAGCGCTATGCCGACACCGGTGTGCCGGTGCAGTGGTATCTGAAAGAGGCGCCGCGCGCAGAGGTCCATGTCCCGGCGTTCCGGATCGCCCGCACTCAGGTCACCGTCGCTCAGTGGACGCTGTTCGCCGAGGCCACCGGGAGGCCGGCCGCGCACGGCCCGGCGGACCACCCGGTCATCGGCGTCGACTGGGAGTCGGCGACGGCGTACTGCCGCTGGCTCGGCGCCCGGCTCGACGGCCAGGACGTGCGCCTGCCCACCGAGGACGAATGGGAGCGTGCGGCCCGCGGTGACGACGCCCGCGAATTCCCCTGGGGCGACCACTATCGGATCGGCCTGGCCAACCTGATGGACCTCGGCATCGGCACCACCACCCCGGTCGGGTCCTTCCCCGACGGCGCCAGCCCGTTCGGCGTGCTGGACATGGCGGGCAACGCCGACGAGTGGACCTCCACTCCCTATGCGCCGTATCCGGGTGCCCCGGCCGAGGTACCCGCCACCGAGGACTGGGCCTTCGACCGGCACATCACCCGGGGCGGCGCGTTCCGCCACGACCGCGACCTGGCCCGGTGCGCGCGCCGACATGGCGTGTACGAGCAGGACTTCGCGGCGATCGGCGTGGGCCTTCGCCTCGCGGCGTCAGCACCGGCAGCTGCGTAAAGCGTGGGGCGGACGTGCTGCTGCCGCCGCCCCGACGTCAACGTGCTTCGGCGAGTGCGTGAGTAGCGGATCCCCCGTGGTCGCTGTTGTCCTTACCGCTGCTGGTCGCTCGGCACCGCGTCCGCGGCGAACGTCCCCTGCCCGGGGATCGCCGGTGCGACGCCGAACTTCTCCGCCCCCTCCACCGCGTGCGGCATCGCGGCGATGAAGTGCTGGATGTCAGCGTTCCAGATCCGGTGGAAGTTCAGGCGCGACGGCTTCAGCTCGCCCGGGAACAGGAAGTGCATCCGGCTCCACAGCAGCCAGCCCTTCTTGATGTCCGAGATCGGCGAGGCGGCGATCGGCACGGCGAACATGAAGTCCTTCGGCCGGTTCGTCAGCCGCGCCGCGCGGTGGACCACCAGGCTGGTGTTCGTCAGGGTGATGAAGTAGTACTCCCGCGACGAGTAGATCGCGATGCCGATCAGCCCGCCCACCAGCGGGATCCGCTCCAGCAAGTGGGCCAGCCACGGGCTCATGCCGGTCTCGACGTGGACGCAGGCCACGAACTCCTCACCGGGCGGAGCCACCTGGGAAAGGTTCTGGACGACTTGCTTGCGCATTCCGGCACGCGTCAGCGGCACGGTTCCCCCCTGAGTCAGATGTGTCGCGACCGTGCCCGACACCGCGGAAGCGGAGGTCGGGGCCGCGAAGGCATGCCGAAAGGTATCGATGTTGCGGGCGCGATTCAAGATGAGAATCAGTGCGCGGCAAATACGTCCGAAGGCTCTCGTCCCCTCACAACCTGGCCGAAGTCGCCGGTCGGACGGGACCCGGGCGCCGGGCGGTCCGCAGTGGTATTCGAACGTCAATGCGGTGTGTTCCGCCGGCGGATCCGAAACGCGGGGGAGGGGTTCGCGATGACGCCCGGGAATATTAAGACCGGAACAACGTGAACCATTTCGTAGGTGTTCTCCCGCAAGGGGTTTCGCTATGTTCGAAGTCTGACGAGATTGGCGATAACCTTGCGGCGAAGCGGCTTTGGTACGGAGTCAAGATCTGAATGCGATCGGGCTGACGCATTCTTCCGACGCGGGCTCAGGATGGCCGCGTTCTCCTAGGACCCCGCAGGTCCGTCCCCGGATGCCTCCGTGATGGCCGAAAAAACTGAATTGTGCTGGGGGGATTCTGGGATGCCTGACGGTTTCGAGGCCGACTCCACGTTCCCTGAAATACCAGGGTTCACTGTCAAAGCGAGGATCGGCGCGGGCGGATTCGCGACGGTCTATCTCGCGATGGAGGACGCGTCCCGGAGGGCGTTCGCGCTGAAGGTACCGCATGGCGGCCACGCCCCGAATGAGGACGCGATTCGGCGTTTCACCCGCGAGGCGATCCATTCGCAGGTGGCGCTCGCCGGATCGCTGGTCACCCGCGTCCATTCCTACGATCTGGAATCGAAGCCGCCGTGGCTCGCCACGCCGTACGTTCCTGGTCCGTCGGTGAGCGAGGCGGTGCGCACGGCGGTGCAGGCGACCGGCACCGGATTCCCGACGGAGTTCACCTGGGCGCTGGCGGCACTGCTCATCGACGCGGTCTCGGCCATCCACAACGCCGGCAAGCTGCACCGGGACATCAAGCCCGCGAACGTGCTGCTGGACCGCACCGCGCCGACCATCATCGACCTCGGTCTGATGGGCTTCCTCGTCGACGGCGGGCCCTCCATCACCAGCCATCTCGACAAGATCGGCTCCTACGCCTACTGCCCTCCGGAGCAGATCAGCAAGCTCCTTGAGGCGCGGGAGCCCGCCGACGTCTACGCGCTGGCGGCCACCCTCTACTACGCCGCCACCGGACGGCCGCCGCTTCCCGGGTCCGCGATGGAGGTCCTCGCGGCGCACCACGCCAAGGACTTGCCGAGCGGCGAAGGGCTCAATCTCAAGCTGTGGAAGTTTCTTGAGCCTTGTTTCGCCAAAGAGGCGTCCGCGCGCCCGACTCTGGAGCAGCTGGCCCTCCAGCTGCCGGCCGGCGCGCGGGAGTGGTTCAGCGAGTGGATCCCCGAGACCGTCGCCCTGGAACACCAGCGGTTGCAGCGGCTGCTCGCCAAGCACGAGCTGCTCGAACACACCCGGGAGTTCGGCCCGGAGCTGATGACGCAGATGTTGTTCCCGTCCCAGCGCGAGCCCGAACCCGAGGCCGTCGACCGGACGAAGATCCTGGCCCCGGCCGTGGACCAGACGCCGACCGAGGTCTACACGCCCACCAAAGTCCTGGAGGCGGACGACCTGGAGGGGCCCGGCGGTCCTGGCGCACCGAACCAGCCGAACCAGCCGAACGTGCTGAACCAGCCGAACGTGCCGGATCCGTCGAACGCGCCGGACCCGTCGGCCCTGCCCGACGCGCCTGACACGCCCGACGCCCCCAGCCACAGCGCCGCCCCCGGCATGCGCTTCCGCCCGATGGGCCCGGCGGTGCCGGTGGCCGACGTCGGCCAGGCCGAGGCCCGCGCGCGGCGCGGTCGCGTCCTCAAATCCGCGGCCCGGGTCCTCGGCGACATCCCGGGGGCCTCGCGGGCCCGGCTGGCCCGCCTGGTCCGGCTGGCCGGGGTCGACGACCTCGACGACGCCGAGGCCGACACCGCGCTGCTGGCGGCCCAGGGCGCCGCGGCGGCGGTCCCGGACCGGAACGCCGACCTGGAGGTGCTGATCGCGGCGGTGGCCGAGGGCCGGCTGCCCGGCGCGCTCGTCGCCGAGGTCACGGCGTCCGGTCTCGTTGTGCGGCGCCTCAGCGGCTCGCCCGCCGGCGGGATCGCCGAGGCGGTGGCCACCGTGCCCTGGCCCGGGCAGGGCGGCGGTACGGGCCGGGCGGATCAGAGCCCTGCCGTCCCGGGCCACGCGGGCCATGCCGGCCACCCCGGCCACCCCGGCCACCCGGACCACCCCGGCCACCCAAGCCACGCCGGCCACCCGGGCCACGCCGACCCGGACCTGCTCACCCTCGTCCTCGCCGGCGAACCCCAGGACGCGCCCCTGGACCTGGTCCTGGACCTGGTCCCCGGCCGGCCCGCGGACGGCCCGCTGGACCTGCTGCCGGACCTGCTCCCCGACACCCCGCCGGACCTGCTGCCGGCCGACGGCGCGCCGGACGGTCTGCGGCTGGTCCGCCGGATGGTCCTCCAGGCCCTGCGGGCCCTGCTGGACCTCGCCGCCGACGCCGCGCCGGACACCCCGCTGGTCCTGATCCGCCGGCACCCCGGCTGGCCGCTGCTGAACCTGGTCGCCGACGCCGTGCGCTCCGCCCGCCGGCCGCATCTCGACGCGGCTCTGCGACCCGGCCGCGGCGTGCCCGACATCGTCGCGTCGGTGCTGCGGGTGCTGCCCGCGGCCTGGCCGCTGGCCCTGGTGACGGCGCGCGTCGACGAGGCGACCGGCGAGGTGGCGGCGTACCCGGTGCCCCTGTTCGGCACCGCCGTCCGCCCGGGCGCCGCCGACGCCGTCGTGACCCGGACCCTGCGCGCCCCCGAGGCCACGGCCGAGCCGCTGCTGCTGCCGGTGGTGGCGATGCGGGGCCCGCGCCCGGAGGACTGGGAGACCATCTCGGTCTGGCTGCTCGATCCGCCGCCGCCCGGGTCCGAGCTCAACCTCTCCGTCGCGCTGACGGCCCGGGACCAGGTGGCCGTCCACGTGCCCGGCCGGCCGCCGGGGACCGTCGTCGACGCCGCGAGCACCTGGCAGGCGGTCCGCGGCCGGCTGCCCGCGCGCGCCACCCGGACCCACCGGATCGGCGCCCCGCCCGTGGACCTGGCGGTCACCGTCGAGCTCGGCGCCTCGGACGAGAACCTCGCCCCCCGGCTGCGGTTCCTGGCCGAGGTGCTGGCCGCGGCCGCCGAGGCCGCGGACACCCGGGTCGCGATCGTCGCCTACGGCGACCACCTGCTGGACCCGACCGCGCCGCCGCGCCGCCCGCGCTGGGAGGTCGAGCCCGCCGAGGTGCGCCGCCTGCACGACCCGGAGCTGTTCGTCCGGCCCTTCGGCGACCCCCGGACCGCCGCGGCCTGGGTCGGCGGCCTGAAGCCCGCCCTGGTCGAGCACGACCTGGCGGCGCCGCTGGAGGAGGCGCTCGACGTGCTCGCCGCGCCCGGCTTCGGCTGGCGCCTCGGCGCCCGGCACTCGGTGCTGGCCATCGCCAGCCGTCCGCCGCATCCCCCGACCCACGACGACGTCCACGTCCACCACTGCCCGAACCGGACCGACGCCACCGACGCACTGCACCGCCTCCAGGCCGTGGCCGGCGTCCGCGCCACCGCCGTCCTGGAGCCCCTGGACGCCCACCTGCCGCCGCTGCGCTCCATCCCCTACGACGCGGCCCCGAAGGCCGCCGCGATGTGGGAGACGTTCCTCGGGGACCACACCGGGCCGCTGGCCGGCGCGGACGCCCGCGAGGTCCTGCGCTCGGTCAGCGCCTGGTCCCCGGTCCAGGACGTCGAGGAGGCGGTGCCCATCCCGTTCCTGCTCCACCCGCGGCGACCGCAGGGCCCTGCGACCGCGTGAGTTGAAGACCCCATCCGCCTCGGCGTCCGACAGGAGCCACCCGAAAATGACCTCGCCCCAGAACGACCCGCCGACTCCGGCCCCGAACCCGAACCCGAACATGCATCAGAGCCAGAACCCGAACCAGAACCAGAACCAGAACCCGAACCAGAACCAGAACCCGAACGAGGCCGAGGGATCCGATCCGGCCGAGTCCGCCGGCCGGCGCGCGGTGCCCGGGTTCGGGGGCATCCCGCTCCAGGGCGCCGAACTCGTCGGCCCGCCCGCGCGTCCCGTCGCGACCCGTCGGCTCGCGAGCGAGTCGTCGGTGCCCGCCTCGACCGCGCGTCCGGCGCTTGCTCCGACCACCCCCGCCACCCCGACGTCCGAACCGGACCCGTCGGCCGCGGCGGGCCGAGCGGCGGCCGCCGGTACCGGCGCCGGTGTCGGCACCAGCGGCACGAGCGGCACCAGCACCAACACCGCCACCCCCGCGGGCGCGACCGCCGGTGTCGGCACCGCTGCCACCGCTGCCACCACCGGCACCGCTGCCACCCCCGCCACCGGCCCGACCCTGCACGATTCCACCGCGACCCCGACCGCGTACGACTCCTCGGCGATGACCGCGCCGCCGGAGCGGAACCCCGCGTCCGCGAACGGCGCCACCCGGTCTCCCGCGGCGACCGCCAAGATCACCCTGTGGGGCGGCCCGGCCAGCGGCAAGACCACCTACCTCGGTGCCCTGACCTTCGCCGTGGAGAACTCCGCCGCCGCCGGCCTCGGCGAGTGGACGATGACCGGCGACGACGGCCCGAGCAAGCGCTTCCAGTCCATCGAGCGCAACGGCCTGGTGATCGCCAAAGCCTTCACCACCCACACCGAGACGGTCACCAACCT
The DNA here is from genome assembly GCF_039531695.1 of Catenulispora yoronensis. Classification (NCBI taxonomy): domain Bacteria; kingdom Bacillati; phylum Actinomycetota; class Actinomycetes; order Catenulisporales; family Catenulisporaceae; genus Catenulispora; species Catenulispora yoronensis. Next base: position 46,102 of record NZ_BAAAQN010000031.1, on the reverse strand, counting down.
GAGCTGGACCATGCGCGGCGAGATCGGCGGTTCGCGCATGTCCCGCAAGCGGTTCGCCCTGCGCAAGGCCAAGCCCGAGGGCGAGTACGTCGAGTTCCAGCTGCGGGTGCCCGACGCCCCCGGCGAGGCGTTCGGCAGCGAAGCCCACGACGCCAAAGAGACGATCGTCGACGCCCTGCTGCACTCCGACGGCATGATCTACCTGTTCGACCCGACCGCCGAGCTGCGCGACGCCAACTCCTTCGACTACGTCAACGACGTCCTGGAGGAGCTGAAGTCCCGGGCCCAGGACCTGGACCTGTTCGTCGGGGCCCGGCTGCCGCACCACGTCGCCGTGTGCATCGCGAAGTTCGACGACCCGGTGGTGCACGAGCTGGCCAAGAAGGCCGGGATGCTCGGCCAGGACAGCTTCGGCCAGCCGACCGTCCCGCACAAGCACGCCGAGGCGTTCTTCGACCTGGTCTGCGAGCAGACCAGCCAGTCGGCGACCGCCGTGCGCAACACCCTGCGCGGCGCCTTCCGCGCCGAGCGCCGGCTGTACTTCGTCACCTCCTCGGTCGGGTTCCAGCAGCTGCCGCACAAGAGCACCGGCTACGAGACCTCGGGGCCGTCCAACGTCAACATCTCGGCCAACGGCGACCCGGTCATCAGGACCATGATCCGCCCGATCAACGTGCTGGAGCCGGTGCTGGAGCTGGAGCAGCTGATCCGCCGGAACGGGGCCCGATGAGCGGTCGCGTCCCGATGGACGTCGACTGGGCCTACAGCTCCAAGCGGCCCGGCGACCAGGGCTACCGGGTGCTGTGGGCCAACGGCGGGCCGGACCGGTTCGGATACTTCACCCAGGCCATCGGCTGGATCAACCCCGGCGTCCCGGACCGCCGCCGGGGCGACGTCGGCCAGCCGCCCTGGGTCTCGTTCATCGGGCTGCACATCAAGAACGGCGACCAGTACTTCTCGATGACCGGGATGTCCGTCGTCGACTACGGCGAGGGCCGGGACTCCGGCGGCCGGCCGATCACCGGCACCCGGTTCTTCCTGTTCCCGACCGAGGGCCGGCCCTACCGGTACCGGGCGCTGTGGGCGGCGGCCCGCGAGCAGCGGCTGCCGGAGGGCCTGGACGGGATGCTCCCGCTGTCGGTCGAGGACGGGCCCGAGCCCGTCCCCCACTACCCGGTCAAGGGGCCGATGAACTTCCGGTGGGCGGCCGGGGTGGCCGCGGCGATGCTGGACCGGCGGGTGGTCGTCACCGGTCGGCGCGGGTCGGACCCGGACCGGGCGCTGGCCGATCTGGAGGCGATCCTGGCCCTGCTGCCCGCCGGCTACCGGACCACGCTGCGGGTCGGCACCTGGACGGCGAACAGCCAGATCGTGACCGATCTGGCCTTCGGCGACGAGGACCTGGGCGACAGCAGCACGTACTGGGAGGTGCGCTGGGGCGCCGAGACCGCGGTGCCGGTGGAGCTGCTCAGCGGGACCGCGCAGGACTACTTCCGGCTCCTGACCGGCCTGCACGCCGAGTACGACGGCCGCGGCGACCACATCGTCGCCGGCCTGGCCGTCGCCGACCGCCCGCACGCCCTGGCCTCCGAGCCGGCCTGGGCCGTCGAGGTGGTCAGCACGCTCAACCTGCCGTTCAGCGTCTACCGGCGGATCACCGAGAACGACGTGCTCCGGACCCGCGACGGCGTGCTCGACCCGGACATCGCCGACGACCGGATGCTGGACCTGGTCCTGACCGTGCTCGGCCCCTCCACCCCGGAGGCGTTCGCTGTCGAGCGCCGGACCGCGTTCGTGGACTATGTGCTCCTGCATCCGGACCTGCGGGCCCTGGCCGAAGTTCCGGAGGCCTGGTGGGAGGCCGCGGCCGTCCGGCTGGCCCACCTGGTCGCGAGCACCGAGAACTACGCGGACTACGTGGCCAAGGGCGGCGAGTTCGGCCCCTTTGTCAGCCAGTTCCTGGACGCCGCCGACCTGCTGAGGATGTCCGATCCGGAGGCCGCGGCCCGGCGGGTCGACCGGCTGTGGCGGGTGCTGTTCGGCGCCGTCGCCGGTCCGCACGCGGCGCTGGAGCCCGTCGTCGAGCAGTGGCGGGACTGGCCGGAGCGGTCGACCGCCCCGCTGACGTCGGCGATCGCGGCCCTGGCCCGGGTCCCGGAGCTGATCCGGGCCCTGCTGTTCGACGGCGAGGAGTCGGTCCAGCACGCCCAGGTGCTGGTGCGGCGGCTGGTCACCGAGGTCGGCGCCGAGGACGTCTGGTTCGCCCCGCTGCGGATCGTCCTGCCGGAGAACGACCATCCGCTGCTGTCCACCGACCTGGTCCACTTCGTGCGGCGGGACGAGCGCAACCTGTCCCTGCTCCTGTGGCTGACGCTCGACGGCCGGACCGTCGACACCGTGCTGAACACGGTGGGGGAGTACTTCGTCGGCGAGGCGGCGAAGGCGTTCCGGAACGGTGTCGACGTCCGGCCGACGATGACCGCGTTCGTGACCCGCACGCTGCCCGTGGACACCGGGGACGCCGCCCGGGTCGTCGTCGACTATGTCCGGCTGCTCCTCGATCTGTCCGTGCACCTGTCGCTCGTCGACGGCGTTTCCGTCGACGGATACGCCGCGGAGCTGTCCGCCTTCCTGCGGACCGGCCCCACCGCGCACCTGGACGCCGAGTACGTCACGGAACTGGCCTATGTCGCGTTCACCGGGTCGACGATCCCGAGCTGGGCCGACGCCCTGTTCACCAGTGCCCTGACGGCCGGGTCGCCGCGGGCCCAGGAGACCCTCGTCAACGCCGTCGCGCAGCAGGTCGCCGTTCCCGGCCACGGCGACCGGATCGTCAGCAACCTGGTGTTCAGTCCGGAGTTCTGGGCGCTGCTGCGCGAGCTGGCGCCGGTCGAATACGTGCACGTCATCCAGGCGCCGCTGATCAGCGCGTTGGCCCACGCCGCACAGCGTCCCGCGCCGACCGAGGACCTCGCCCAGACGGCGGCCAGCGCCCTGGCCGGCGGTTGCACGCTCGACGCGGTGTTCAGCGCGCTCGGGAACTGGAAGCACACTGAGGAACCGGCTCACGTGTGCGACCTGCTCGAACGGCTCGCATCCCACACCGCGATGTCGTCGGCGGCTTTGCAGGACCGGGTGGTGCTCGGTGCCTGGGGCGACTCCGCGGCCCAGCGGCTCGCCGATCACCTCGTGACGATCCTCCACCTGACGCTCAAGGACGAGAGCACGCAGAGCCAGGAGACGATCACCACAGCGCGCCAGACCAAGGAAGGCATCCGGAACGAGCGCAACCGGTTCGCCGACTGGAAGAAGAACCAGCAGCGCTCGTTCGAGCAGACAAAGCGCGACGCCCATGCCGACGCGAAGCGAGAGATGGAACGCGCGGTCCTGGAGGCCTCGACGACGTACGAGGCCGCGATCACCAAGCTGGAGGCCAACGCCAGAAAGCGAGCGTTGGCCTGGGACAAGGGCGACCAGCAGGTCCAGGAGGAGATCGCCGCCGCCGAGCAGCAGCTCAAAGTGGCGCAGGAGAAGTACCTGGCCGAGATCGACCGAGTCCGCGAGCTGTACGACAACGGCCAGGCGCGGACGCTCGCCGTGCCCTTGCCGCCGCCGCCCCGCCGCACGGGCCGGGGCCGTCGGAGCGTGCTGCCGCCGGTGACGTCCGGTGGTGGCGGTGGTGGCGGTGGCGGTACAAGCGGTGGCAGTACTGGCGGTGGTCTTGCCGGTGCTGGCGCCGGCCACCCAGCTGCCAGACCGGATCCAGTAGGGCCGGACAACCAGCGGCCGTCCACGTCCGGGGCGTTGGAGCGGTACTCGCCCAAAGGCCCGGCGGACTCCCAACCCGGTGTTCCGACCGACGACCCGGGCACGCACGCCGAGCCGAAGCAGAAGAAACGTCGCTTCCGCAAATTCTTCGGGCTCGCGGTCCCCGGCGCCGAGGACCAGCAGCCCGACCCGTCCGACCAGCAACGTCCGAACGTCGAGAGCTGACCGCGACCGGCCCACCGCACTTGCTGGCTGCCCCGTCGGCAGCCCCGCGGCCGGCCTCGCCAGCACCGACCCCACCCCGACCCGCCCCACGGGTCCCACGGCAGAACAGGACACCCGAGCATGTCTCACCGACGCAGCGGAACCCTCCGCCGCCGGGTGGCGGCGCTCCTCGCCGTCACCGCCTTCGCCTGGACCTCCGCCGGAGGTCCCTCGGCCGCCGGGACGGGGAACGCGGGACCGGCGCCGGCGCCCGCCCTCCCAATAGCGCACGCCGCCCCGCAAGCCACTATCGAGGAGATCATCTCGGCACTGGGCGCGGACAAGGTCCCAGTGAACTACGTCGTCCTCGTCGACGTGTCGGGCTCGATGCTCCAAGACCACCTCTACGACAACGTGCGCACCGCGCTGCCGGACCTCGTCGCCGCACTGGGGCCGGACGACAAGATCGCGATCGACACCTTCGGCGACGGGCCCGACCCGATCCGCCCGCTGGCGCCGGCCGCCGCCTTCCCCCCGGCGGCCAAGGCGCTGGACCACGTGGAGGTCGACTCCACCGCGAGTACCGACATGGGCGGCGCGCTGGCCATGGCGCTCAGCCAGCTGTCCGCGAAGCCCGTGGCCCAGGTCGGCGTCGTGCTGCTGCTCACCGATGGCAAGCCCGACATCAGCCCGGCGATCAGCAAATACGCGATGGCCGGGGTCAACAACGACAGCACCAAGGACGCCATCGCGGCCGGTATCGCGAAAAGCCGACCCTGGCTGGACATCCGTGACGGATTCGCCGCCCTGGCCGCGCCCCCCGACACCATGACCGTCCTGGGCTGCGGACTCCCGCTGCGGCCCGGCCAGGAACTCAAGGACGACTTGGGCGCGGTCGTCAGCAGCGTCTTCACGAACGCCTATGTCGACAGCACCCCCGGTGCCGCCACACTGCACGACTTCGTCCAGACCGCGCAGTCCACGGCCCGGATCCAGCAGGTCGCCGCCAAGGTCAAGGGGGACAACGGCGCGACGGTGACCGCCGCGCTGAAGATCGCGGGGCTCGACGACCCGACCACCCCGCTGGACCTGAGCACCGGAACCGCCGCCGCGACCGTGACCCTGACCAACACCGCGGCCGCCATCCCGATGACCGTCTCGAACCTGCGCCTGGACCCGTCCGGAACCATCGGGATGTCGGTGACGGGCCTGGCCGCGTCGTACGACCTCGCGCCCCGCCAATCCCTGCCGATCCCGGTCACGCTGCACTGGCCGGTGCCGTCCGCCAAGAGCCTGGGCGGCGACCCGGTCGACCGGGCCGGCGGGCTCCGGCTCAGCGGCACCGTCGGCTCTCCCTGGACCAAGGCGATCACCGAGAAGGTCGACAACACCTTCACCACCAAGACCGCCCTCGCCCCCGTGGCACTCAGCATCGCAGGACACGAAGCCGGGACGGTCGACACCATGCAGATCGCGCTCATCGTCCTGATCGTGCTGGCGCTCGCCGCCCTGGGGGTCGTCGCCTGGCGGCTGGCCCCGGCCCCGCTGGCCGGCCGGCTGGAGGTGGAGGCCAACGGCGCCACCCACACCTACGACCTCACCGGCCGCCACCAGAAGCTGGGCACCGTCAGCCTCGGCGGCGCCGAGGCGACGATCCGGCTCCGCGGCCCGATCCGCGACCGCGGCCAGGGCGGGGCCGGCGTGCAGTGCCGTCCGTCCGAGCGGGCGCGCGGGCGCAAGTCCGGGTTCTGCCCGCGGAACGACGTGCTCATCCTGACCGGCCGGTGGCAGTTCCGGCACCTGCCGGACTGACGCCCTCCCGCTCCCGCGACGGGCGCCGCCCCGTGCCACGGGACGGCGGCCGTCGCGCTGAGCCCGCCGCGCCGAAACCGTGAAACCGCCTGTGAAACCGCCCGTGAAATCAGCCGTGAAGGAAAATTCGCACCGCCACGTCTTCGTGAAGGTTCATTGACCGGCCCGAGGCGGGTTCCTACTTTCACATCTCGTAACAGGCCGCGCAGCTGATCCCGGAACCCTCACCGGGACCGCGGCCGACTCCCTGGTGCACCGCGACGGCGATACCGGCTTGCCTTCCGCCGGCCCATCGACCCGCGCGGCGCCCACGAGATGAAAGGTCCGTTCCCACCATGAGTGCGAGATCTTCCGCTCGGCAAGCGCGGTTGTGGGCGCTTCCCCTGAGCGCCGCCGGGGCGGTGACAGCGGCGGCGACCATCCTGTCGGTCGTCCCCGCCGCCGCCTCGGCGGCCCCCGCCGGCCCGGCCGCGTCGCAGACCACGAACGCGGTCGGGGTCGCGTCGGACGCGGGCCACCCGGCGCGCGCGGCGCGCGTCGGCGACACCGCCGCCGCCACGCCGATGTCCGTCGCCATAGCCCTGCGCCCGCGCGACGCCGCCGGTTTGGAGCAGTTCGCGAAGGACGTCAGCGACCCGGCGTCGTCGCTGTTCCGGCACTTCATCACCCCGGCGGAGTTCAACCAGCGGTTCGCCGCCACGCCGGGGCAGGTCGACCAGGTCCGGCGGTACCTGGCGGCGCAGGGCCTGACCGTCACCGGGGTCTCCGGCAACCGGCAGGTCGTCGACGCGACCGGGTCGGCGGCGCAGATCTCGGCGGCCTTCGGTACGCACGAGGCTGACTACACGCTCGGCGGCCGGAGCTACCGCATGGCCGAGGGCGTCGTTCGGCTGCCGGCCGACGTGGCCGGCCTGGTGAGCTTCGTCGGCGGCCTCTCGGACGCGCCGGTCGCGACGCACGGTGCGCAGGCCGGGCAGAACGCGCAGTCTGGCCAGCTCGGGCAGGTCGGGCAGAACGCGCAGTCCGGCCAGTCCGGCCAGTCCGGCGCCGCGCAGCCGGGCGGTTCCGGCCCGAGCGGCGGCGAGAGCCCGTCGGACCTGATCAACGCCTACAGCATGAGCAACACCGTCTCCTCCCAGGGCGGCAGCGGAAAGACCGTCGGCATGCTGGAGTTCGACGGCTTCAAGCAGTCCGACATCGACACCTTCACCCGCCAGTTCAGCCTTCCGGGCATCACGCCGACCGTGGCCAAGGTGGACGGCGGCGTCACCAGCCTCGGCAGCGGGCAGATCGAGGTCACGCTCGACATCGACTCGGTCGCCGTCTACGCGCCCAAGGCCGCGCAGATCGTCTACGAGGCCCCGAACACCGACTCGGCGTGGACCGACGAGTGGGCCAAGGTCGCCAGCGACAACAAGGTCGACGTCTTCTCAGGGTCCTGGCTCCTGGGCGAGTCCTGCGAGTCCTCGCCGATCGCCGCCACCCACGACGACGTCAACCAGATGGTTTCGCAGGGCATTACCATCGTCTCCGCCTCCGGCGACTGGGGCGGCCACGGCTGCGGCTACAACGGCGACAACTCCACCATCACCGCCGACTACCCGGCCAGCGACCCCGGCATCACCGGCGTCGGCGGCACGCACCTGACCACCGGCTCCGGCGGCGGCTACTCGGCCGAGTCGGTGTGGAACAGCGGTTCCACCGGCAACACCCGCTCCGGCGGCGGCTACTCCTCGGTCTACGCCACCCCGTCGTGGCAGAGCGCCGTCAACAGCAACAAGATGCGCGGCGTGCCCGACGTCGCCGACGCCGCCGACCCCAACGCCGGCGGCCTGTCCATCAACCTGAACGGCGGCTGGGAGAGCGTCGGCGGCACCAGCGAGGCCGCGCCGCTGTGGGGCGGCTACCTCGCCGACGCCGGACAGCTCGCGGGCAAGCGGCTGGGCAACCTCAACCCGACGATCTACCAGGTCGCGGGCAGCTCCAAGTACGCGACCGACTTCCACGACGTGACGCAGGGCAACAACGACACCTACAGCGCCACCACCGGCTGGGACCTGGCGACCGGCTGGGGCACGCCGATCGGGGACAAGCTGATCGGGGACCTGACCAACGTCAGCACGCCCCCGCCGCCGACCAACGACTTCTCGCTGACGCTGGCGCCGGCCTCCGGCTCGGTGCAGGCCGGGCAGTCGGTGACGAGCACGGTGACCACCAAGGTCACCAGCGGCTCGGCGGAGAGCATCACGCTGTCGGCCTCCGGGCTGCCGACCGGCGCCACGGCCACCTTCAACCCGGCGTCGGTCACCGGTGGCGCAAGCAGCACCCTGACGATCGCCACCACGTCGTCGACCCCGGCCGGCACCTACACGGTGACCGTCACCGGCGCCGACACCGACGCGACGCACAGCGCCGCCTTCAGCCTCGGCGTCACCACGCCCGGCGGGGGCGGTGGCAACGACGTCAAGAACGGCGGCTTCGAGTCCGGCACCCTCGGCAGCTGGACGCGCAGCGGCACCGCGAGCGTGGTGACCGCGCCGGTGCACGGCGGCGGCTACGCGGCGAAGATCGGCCCCGGGGGCTCGGGCAGCTACACCTCCGGGCTGTCGCAGACCTTCACCGCGACCTCCGCCGGGCCGTTGAACGTCTGGTACGCGCAGGCGTGCGTCGGGCAGTTCCCGTTCGGCTTCGGGAGCATCACGCTGACCGACAACACGTCCGGGACGTCGCAGACGCTGGCGCAGCCGCAGTGCAGCAGCCCGCGGGCGGCGAGCTACGTCAAGGCGAGCGCGAACCTGGTGTCAGGGCACAGCTACACCCTCGCGGCGCAGAACCAGGACTTGTCCTCCGCGTACTTCGGGTCGTCGTCGGTGCTGTACCTCGATGACGTGACCGACGGGAGTTCCGTCTAGCGCCGGCCGGGCCGGACCGGCCAGGGACGAGCCGGGGCGGAGCTGTGAAACTTCACAGCTCCGCCCCGGCGGCGCGGTTCCCGCCGAGGCCGGCGCGGGTGCTCCTTCACAGCGGCCCGCCCGGCCTTCACAACGGCGGGCCGAGCCGCGCGCCGAGGCGGCGGCACGCCTTGCTGGTGCCGGTCCGGGGGAGGATGCTCAAGGGTCTACGAAGGTCGGGCATCGGGAAGTCCGCGCAGATTCGCACGCCGAGGTGGTGGCCAGATGGACGATGCGGCGCTTCCGGGGAGCCTGCGGGCCGAGGTGATGCCGGCGGGGGCGGGCCGCGACCTGCGGAGCCCGTGGCATCAGCGCCCTGGGACAGCCCCGATCCTCTCGCCGGACTTCGCCGCCGCACTGCGCGGCGGCCCGCTGCACACCGCACTCGACCTGGCGATCAAACGCCGCGGCATCAGCCTCGAAGCCCTGCAACGCCGCCTGGCCGAACGAGGCGTCCACGTCGGGCTGTCCACGCTCAGTTACTGGCGCCGCGGCCGCCGCCACCCCGAGGGGGAGCGCTCGGTCCAAGCGCTGCGCGCCCTGGAAGCCGTCCTCGGCATCCCCGACAACTCCCTGGTCGCCCACACCGCCGCCACCCCGGGCGGCCGCCGCTCCACCGGCCGGCGCCCGTCTCCGGTGACCCTGGACCACACCATCGGCCTGACCCGGGAACGCATCGCGGCCATGTCCGGCATCGACCTCGACGCGAACCTCCGGCTCGACCTCATCCAGACCCACTACGTGGTCTCCATCGACGCCGACCGCGCCGAACGGCACATCACCTTCAGCTGCGCGGTGAGCTGCCGCACGGACGGCGCGGACCGGTACACGATCCTCTACGACACCCGCGCCGCCTCCACGACACCGGTGATCGAGAAAAGCACGTCCTGCCGCATCGGCCGCATCCGCACCGAACCCGGCCACGGCGTCCTGGCCGCGGAAATGCGCTTCGACTATCCGCTGCACACCGGCGAGACCTACATATTCGGCTTCGACATCTCCGTCGTGGGGGAGCCGACCCAGAGCGCCTATTTCGAGCACGGACTGCGAGTCCCGTGCCCGCAGTTCCTGCTGGAAGTGCACTTCGACCGCGCGACCCTCCCGGTCGGCGCCTACCGCTACGTGCGACGCGGCCAGGAACCGACCGAGGACTCCGCCGCCGAACTGACGCTGGGCGCCAGCGCGACGGTGCACGCGGTGACCCTGGACGCCCAGCCGGGGGTCCACGGAGTGCGGTGGGACTGGGAGTAGTGGCTCATGATTGTTCCAGCCGTCCAGGGAGGGAACCCCATGAACCAACTGCACGCCTACATCGACGCCTGGCGCCGCCACGACATCGCCGGAGTGCTGTCCACCCTGACCGAACAATGCGTGGTCATCGAATGCTACGGCCCCATCTACCGAGGCCACCCCCGGATCGAGCAATGGATGCGCACCTGGTTCGACACCGGCGGCACCGTCGACGACTGGAAGATCACTACCCACACCGAGTCCGGCACCACCCTGACCGCCGAATGGATCTTCTCCTGCACCTCCCACGGCGAAGCCGCCACCTTCGAAGGCGCGACCATAGCCAGACTCGACGGCGCCAAGATCGCCTACCTCCGCGAGTACGCGACCTCGGCGCCGCTCTACGATTGGACGGGGGTTTGGCGGGATTAGAGCTTAACAACAAATTGATTTACGAGCGCTGATTCAAATGCTCAACGCCCCTGGAGCGTCGCCATGGACGCGGCCGCATTCGGTCATCGCCAGCCAGCCCGAGCCTTCCTTGACCGTCCGCGGACCGAGGCCGGACGGATCGACCGAAGTCCGGCCGGCGATCGTGGCGCCGTCGCATTTATCGGGAATCTTCAGGTCCCGCTTCACCTGGAGATAGCGGCGGTGGAACGCACCCGGCTCGCTGAGATCCACATCGACGAACGCGTCCAGCGGGAACAGGTTCTCGTGGGGGAGGGCGAACCCGATCTCCGCCTCGTGGCGCCCTCCGACCAGCGCGGATGGTGCTGAGCGCCGCGCAGCGGGCCTTGACCAGATCGTGGTCATCGCTGTCCGTGCTCTCGGTGCGGCCTCCGGGATGGAGGTCGTCCGAAGGAGCACCGAAAACCAGCCGCCATCCGTCGAGTACTGGAGACACGTAGACCCGTTGGTGTCGGGCATGCGGTGTCTTGTGAGCCAGGGCGTGACGGTCATGGTTCCAGGCGCTCGCACCCAGCCGCATGGTCACCGGAACCGGGTCGGCTCAGGTATCTCAGTGAGCTGTTTCACCGCGACGAGACGCTGGAGTGCGGCGCGGTTCCGGGCGTCCAGCGCGTCCCGGCCGCCGATCTCCGCCAAAGCTGTCAAAGCCGTCATCCGTCGCAGGCGGTCCGTACCCGGCGTACGCCTGATGCGCCGCAGGGCCGCCGCCACCGGCTCGCCGAGCGACCCGAGAGCCCACACGGCGCGCTGCCGCACTTCCTCGTCCTGGTCGTCGAGCAGCTCCAGAAGCAGGTCCGCGTAGGCGATGCCGTCAGCTCCCAAATGTTGCACCAGCACCCCGGCGTTCATGCGTACCCTCCACCGCGGCGCAGGTGCTCCGGCAGATCGGAGACCCGGCGGCGCGGCCATTGATCGACATCATCGACCATTCGATCGGCGAACTCTCGTCGCACAAGTGCTCGATCAGCGGCGTGACCGCCGCGGCCCCGTAGCCGCTCATCGCCCGCGCCGCCGCCGATCGGATGTCCTTGTCCGCGGACCCCAGCGAACGTATCTCCGCCTCGAAGACCACGAATCGGCACCTCGCCCTTCCTGCTCACGGTTCCGCGCGGGGCTCCGCTCCCGGAAGCGGCTGCGCGTTCGGTCCTGGGACCCTACCGCGCGGCGCATCCCCGCACCGGGTCACCAGTTGACGCCACCCGACCCCCCTCCTTATTCTCTCCCCACTAACCGTCTGGAAACTATCCAGACGATTAACCGCCCAAGGAGGGAAGCATGTCCGTCAGCCGTCGCGACCTCTTGCGCAACGCCGGACTCGCCGCGCTGGCGCTGCCCCTGGCCGCCTGTGTCACCGACAACAAGGCCAAGAGCGGCACCGCCGCCTCGCCCAGCACCGTCCTCAACTCCGGACCCGTCTCGGCGTCGAACCCCTTCGGGGTGGAGGCCGCCCGCCCGCTGGAAGTCGTCGTCTTCAGCGGGGGCAACGGGGAGAAGTACGCCACCGAGGTCCACGAGGTGATGTACAAGAAGGAGTTCCCGCAGTCCACGATCAAGCACGGGGCCACCCAGAAGATCGGCACCACGCTGCGGCCCCGCTTCATCTCCGGCGACGTCCCCGACGTCGTGAACAACTCCGGGCCCGAGGCCCTGGACGTGCAGGCGCTGGTCGCCGAGGGCCAGGTCGCCGACCTCTCCTCGCTGTTCGAGGCGCCGGCCATCGGCTTCGACGGCAAGAAGATCAAGGACGTCGTCATCGGCGGCGTCTACGAGAGCTCGCTCATCGACGGCGTGCCGCGCGTCCTGCAGTACTCGGTCGGCCACCGGGCGCTGTGGTACAACGCCAAGCTGTTCCAGGCCAAGGGCTGGAAGGTGCCGACCACCTGGGAGGAGTTCAAGGCCCTCGGCCAGACCGCGAAGGCCGACAACCGCACGCTGTTCGCGTACCCGGGCCAGGTCGGCCCCTTCTACCAGCTGTGGAACCTGCTCTACACCGCCGCGAAGATCGGCGGCAACAAGGTCATCGTCGACATCGACAACCTCGGGGACGGCGCCTGGCAGGCCCCGGCGATGATCCAGTCCGTCTCCGCCTGGGTGGAGATCCAGACCGACTTCGGCGACAAGTCCTACTTCGGCCTGGACCACACCCAGACCCAGGTCCGGCAGCTCCAGGACAAGGTGCTGTTCTACCCCTGCGGGTCCTGGATCGAGGGCGAGATGGCCAAGGACAAGCCGGCCACCTTCGAGTACGCCCTCGCCCCCATCCCCAGCGTCACCGCCTCCGACGCCATGCCGTACGGCGCGTTCATGGTCGCCGGCACCGAGGCCTACTTCGTCTCGGCCAAGGGCAAGAACCCGCAGGGCGGCCTGGAGTACCTCCGCCTGATGCTCTCGAAGGAGGGCTCCCACGGCTACACCGAGAAGACCGGCAACCTGACCGTCGTCCCGGGCACCGCCGACGGCCTGTCCCTGACCTCCGCGCTCACCAGCGCCGACAAGGCCATGCAGGCCGCGGGCAAGAACATCATCACCGACGCCCGCTTCGAGACCTGGTACAAGGAACTCTTCGACGAGGGCAAGACCCAGGTCAACGCGGTCATGTCCGGCCGTATATCGCCGCAGCAGTTCTGCGACGCCATGCAGAAGAAGGCCGACGCCCTGAAGAAGGACTCCTCGGTCGCCAAGCAGACCCGGACCGCCTGATGCGCAAGCGGCTGCGCGCGTACGGCTTCGTCGCCGCCTGCGTCCTCCCCGCGCTGGCCCTGTACGGCGTGTTCGTCATCAGCCCGTACGTGCAGGCCTTCCAGATCGCGCTGACGGACTGGCGCGGGGTGTCGGCGGACGTCCACTACAGCGGTCTGGACAACTTCCGCCGGATGTTCGACGACGACGCCTTCTGGCAGGCGCTGCGCAATCACGCCATCCTGCTCGTCGCGCTGCCGCTGCTGACGATCGTCCTCGCCCTGGTCTTCGCCTTCCTGCTGAACGCGGGCGGGGGATCGCGCGGGGGCGAGATGCGCGGGGTGAAGGGCTCCGGCTTCTACCGGGTCGTGTTCTTCCTCCCGCAGGTCCTCGCCGTCGCGGTGGTGGGCGTCCTGTTCAAGGCCGTCTACCGCCCCGACACCAGCGGCGTCATCAACGGCGCCCTGGACAAGCTGGGCATCGGCCCGGTCGGCTGGCTGACCGAGCCGAAGCTGGCGCTGTGGGCGATCATCGCGGTCATGGTCTGGCAGGCGGTCGGTTTCTACGTCGTCCTGTTCTCCGCCGCGATGGCCGCCATCCCGAAGGATGTCTTCGAGGCCGCCCTGCTCGACGGCGCCGGCCCGTTCCGCCTGTTCACCCGCATCACCGTGCCGCTGCTGCGCGACACCGTCCAGGTGGCCTGGGTCTACCTCGGCATCGCCGCCTTCGACGGCTTCGCGCTGATCAACGTCCTGTCCTCGGACCAGGGCGGCCCGGACGGCGCCACCACCGTCCTGGCCACCGAGATCTACAAGAACGCTTTCAGCTATTCCCGCTTCGGCTACGCCTCGGCCCTCGGCGTCGCCCTGTTCTTCCTGACGCTGACCTTCGCCGCCCTGACGATGCGCGTCACCCGCAGGGAAAGGATCGAGTACTGATGGGCCGCCGCCGCCTGTTCCACACCGCCGCCCAGATCGTCCTGGTCGTCTGGACGCTCCTGATCGTCGGCCCGCTGGTCTGGACGCTCCTGGCGTCCTTCAAGAACAACACCGAGATCTTCGGCGACGCCCTGCAACTGCCCGGCTCGCTGCGCTGGGACAACTGGAGCCGCGCCTGGGCCAAGGCCGACATCGGCCGCTACCTGGTCAACACGGTGATCGTCGTCTTCTTCGGCGTCACCGGCACCATGGTCCTGAGCTCGGCGGCCGCCTACGTGATCGCCCGCTACCGCTGGCCGGGCCGCCGCCTGGTCTCCCTGGTGTTCACCGCCGGCATGGCCTTCCCGGTCTTCCTGGCCCTGGTCCCGCTGTTCTTCACGGTGGACAACCTGGGCCTGGTCGACACCCGCCTGGGCCTGATCCTGGTCTACATCGCCTACTCGCTGCCGTTCACCGTGTTCTTCCTGACCTCGTTCTTCCGGGGCCTGCCGGACGCGGTCGCCGAGGCCGCGGCCATCGACGGCGCCGGGCACGTGCGGACCTTCGTGCAGATCATGCTGCCGATGGCCCGGCCGGGCCTGATCTCGCTGACCATCTTCAACGTCCTGGGCCAGTGGAACCAGTACCTGCTCCCGCTGGTGCTGCTGCCCGGCGACAAGAACAAATGGGTGCTCACCCAGGGGATCGCCGACATCTCCACCATCGCCGGCTACGAGGCGGACTGGCCCGCCTTGTTCGCCGCGCTGTGTATGAGCGTCCTGCCCGTGGTCGCCGCCTATATCGTCTTCCAGCGGCACATCCAGTCCGGGCTGACGGCGGGAGCGGTGAAGTAGGGCATGTCCACAGGGAATCCGACGGTTTTGCGGACGCTGAACGAACGGGCGGCGCTCACGCTGCTGCTGGAGCGCCACACCCTCACCCGCGCCGAACTGGAGGCCCACACCGGGCTGTCCAAGGCGTCCGCGGCCGAGGTGCTGCGCCGGCTGGAGCGCGGCGGGCTGATCCGCAAGGCCGGCACCCGCCCCGGCAGCGCCGGACCGGCGGCCCAGGCCTACGGCCTGGACGGGACGGCCGCGGCGGTGGCCGGCGTCGACCTGACGGCGCGGGCCGTCGAGGTCGTCGTCGCCGACCTGGCCGGGACCATCCGGGCCGCCCGCTCGGCCCCGGCCCCCGAGGCGCCGGGGGAGCAGGAGGAGTTCCTGGCCGACACCATCGAGACCGCGGCGCTGGACGCCGGGGTGAGCCGGCTGGACCAGGTGGTGATCGGCGTCCCGGGCATCGTCCGGGCCGACGGCCGGGCCCTGACCCAGGCCGTCCAGCTGACCGGCTGGTCGGGCCTGGGCGACCTGTCGGGCCTGCACCGGCGGCTGCCCGAGGTCCACCTGGAGAACGACGTGAACCTGGTGGCGCTGCGTGAGCTCGACGGCCGGGGCGGCAGCTTCGTCCTGCTCTGGCTGGGCGCCGGGGTCGGGGCCGGCACGGTGCTGGCCGGCGAGCTGTGGCGGGGCGCCACCGGCCGCGGCGGCGAGATCGGCTCGGTCGTCGTCCCGGACCCGGTCTCCCGGGGCCGCAGCTACGGCGTCGACGGCGGCCCGCTGGGCGAGCTGCTCGGCGCCGGCCCGCTCGCCGCCCTGGCCCGGGCCCACGGCCTGGACCCGGACCCGGGCCTGGCCGGGATCGGCGCCCTGCTGGCCGACGCCCCGCCGGCCTACCTGGCCGACGTCGCCGCCCGGGTGACGCTCGGCGTGACCGCCGCCGTCGGGGTCCTGGACCCCGGCCGCGTGGTGCTCGGCGGCCCGCTGTGCGTGGCGGCCGGCGAACCGCTGCGCGCCCTGGTGGCGGCCCGGATGCGAGCGACCGCGCTCGCCGAGGTCGAGATCGAACTGACGGCCGTGGAGGGCAACGCCGTCGTGGAGGGAGCGCTCCACGACGCCCTCCACCGGACCCGGGAACGGGTCTTCCAGGCCGGCACGGCGGGCCGTGCCGGCACAGACGAGTAAGGACAGTGATGTTTCGCACGCTTGTGATCGCCGCCCACCCCGACGAGCCCGAGATGTACGCGGGCGGCACCGCCGCCCTGCTCGCCGCGGCCGGACACGCGGTCAAGTTCCTCACCCTCACCAACGGCGACGCCGGCCACCACGAACTGGAGCCCGGACCGCTCGCCCGCCGCCGGGCCGAGGAGGCCGTCCGCGCCGCCGACGCGCTGGGGGTCACGACCTACGAGATCTTCCACGACATATCGGACGGCCGCCTCGAACCCGACGTCCCGACCCGCCTGCGGGTCCTGCACGCCCTGCGCACCTGGCGCCCCGACCTGGTGATCGCCCTGCACGGCGACGACGCCCCCGGCCACGCCGACAACCGCGGCACCGGCCGCCTGGTGGCCCAGGCCGTCGAGTTCGCCACCGTCCGCAACCTCGACCCGGCCGCCCCGCTGCCCCGCCAGCCGGTCTGCCTGCTGATGACCGACTACGCCTCCAACCCGGTCCACCGGCCCGACGTGGTGATCGACGTCACCCCGACCCTGGACGCCAAACTGGACGCCTGCCTGGCCCACGCGTCCCAGTTCCTGGAGTTCGCACCGTTCCAGCGGGGACTGCTGGGGAAGGTGCCGGGCGGGGTGGGGGATGGTGCGGGAGCTGATGTGGCAGCCGATGCGGCAGCCGACGTGGCAGCCGACGTGGAGGAGCAGCGCCGTCGGTTCGTGCGCGAGCACTGGGAGTTCGGGGTGCCCGAGGCGGCGCGGCCGGGCCTGGTCGCCCGGTACGGAGCGGAGCGGGCGGAGGCGGTGGAGCATGCCGAGATCTTCCAGTTCGCGCCGTACGGGCAGGCTGTTGACGAGGCGCACCTGAGCCGGCTGCTGCCGTTCTGAGGCGCTGGAGCCGGTGGCCTGTTCAGAACACTGAGACCATCTGAATAATCCTGAGACAGTGGGTGGGAACAGCACATTCGTGCCGTTCCCACCCACTGCTGTGAGTCAGAGCTTTGATGTAATAGGTGAGACTCGCCGCGTACCTGGGGACGGTAAGCGCTGAAAGGCGTCGCGTCAACGAGGCGCGGTTCACGGAATCGTTATAGAAGCCAGCCGCGCCAGCGATCTTGATGCCGGGCTGTGTACCCCGCAAAACACCACAACGCAGGGTAGATCTTCAGCAAGTGAAGGATCGACGGCTACGTTCGGTGATGGCGACGCCCGATCGGGCACAGCGGAATCGTTACCTTCTTCCCGGCGCCGGCGTATCGGCGATCGACAGTATCGCAGAGCCCATATACAGTGCCGAGAGCTGCCGTCGGACGACGGTCGGCGCTCATCATGCTCGATTACGGGGTTCGGTGGTCTCATGGGGGCTTGGCGTTCTACGGCATCGACTGGTTCTGGGCATCGGATACGGCGAGCGCGCACCGCCTCGCTATGGACGGCGGCGTTGACCGCGGTCGCCGTGGCGCTGCCTGTGATCTCCGCGCCGCCGGTCATAGCGGCCGGACGTGCATACAAAGGCAAGATCTGGCAGCCGCGGCCGGTGGTGAAGGAAGCCGCGGTACCGTCGCAGGGCGGGTTGGCGACGAAGCGTTCGGCGCCGCAGAACCTCCCGGGATACAACGCACCCGTACCCGTATGGCCTGCCGCCGCGACTGCGACGGTCGATCTGGCCCCCGCCACGACGGCCGCGCCGCTGAAGCCGTTGGCCGCCGGTGCGGCCTCCGATGCCGCCGCCGGTTTGGCGCCTATTACCGGAATGCCGGTGAGTATCGCAGCACCCAGCGACACTACGGACGCGATGCGCACCACGAAGGCGCCTGGTGCGTCAACGCAAGCGGCGCCGACGCCGAAGGTGACGGTGAGCGTCACGGCGCATGACGCGGCGCAGCAGGCGGGTGTCGCGGGCATGATCGTCACCGCGGTCCGGGCCGACAGCGGGGCCACCGCCACGCCCGCGACGGTCGCGGTGGACTACTCCGGCTTTGCCACGGCCTTCGGCGGCGACTTCGCCGACCGCCTGACCTTGGTGGCGCTTCCCGCGTGTTCGGTGACGACGCCGAGCGATCCGGCGTGTCGCAAGCAGACCCCGGTGTCCTTCACGAACGATCGGCAGCACCGCAAGCTGGTCGCGACGGTGAGCGTCCCGGCCGCTGCCTCGGCGGCGCCGCTGGTGCTGGCGGCCAGCTCGACTCCGTCGGGGATGAACGGTTCCTACACCGCGACCTCCCTGAAGCCGTCCGACACCTGGACCGGCGGCGGCAACGAGGGTTCGTTCACCTACACCTATCCGATGACCACCCCGGCATCGCTGGGTGGCGCCTCGCCGTCCGTGGCCCTGTCCTACGACTCGGCGAGTGTCGACGGCCGGACGTCGGCCTCCAACGCACAGGGTTCGTGGGCCGGTGATGGCTGGGACTACAACCCGGGCTTCATCGAGCGTTCCTACAAGCCCTGCTCCAAGGCCGGGTTCGCCACGTCCGGCGACGAGTGCTGGGGCATCCCGAACGCGACGGTGTCCCTCGCCGGTCACAGTGGCGAGCTGGTCCGCGACGACACCAGCGGCACGTGGCGGTTGGCAGGCGACGACGGCACGCGGGTCGAGCAGCTCAGCGGCGCGACCAACGGCAACGCCGGCGACGGCGGCACGTATTGGCGCCTGACCACGACCGATGGCACGCAGTACTACTTCGGCGCGAACCGTCTGCCTGGTGGTACGAACAGCGGGACCGAGCCGGTGACGTACTCGGCCTGGGGCGTTCCGGTCTTCGGCGCCGGCAGCCCGGCGGGCTCCAAGTGTGCGGATCCCACGACGGCGGTGGCCACTGACTGCCGTACCGGGTGGCGTTGGAACTTGGACTTCGTGATCGACCCGCACCACAACCTGACGCGGTACACCTACGCCCGCGAGGAGAACTTCTACCTGCGCGGCGCGGCCAACAGCCCGACCGAGTATCAGGCCGGGGGGTTCCTGCGGCAGATCGACTACGGCTGGCGCAGCGACGACTACTACAACACCGCGATTCACCCGGCTTCGACGGTGGTGTTCAACCCGGTGGCTCGCTGTATCAGCGATGTCAGCCAGGCCGGGCATGACAGTCGCTGCCCGACGGGTGCGGTCCCGGTGTCGAGCGGCATCGCGCAGACCGGCATCACTGCGGCGAACGCGCCATCGTTCGTCGACACCCCTTGGGACCAGGCGTGCACTTCCGCCGGCACCAAGGACGGCACGGCCGGTGGCACGAAGTGCATCGACTACTGGCCGTCGTTCTACAACACCGAGCGTCTGGACTCGGTGACCACGAACGTGTGGAACGGATCTGCCTACCGTCCGGTGGATAAGTACACGTTGATGCACCAGTTCAACGCGGTCCCCGACCCTTCCACCGCCGGAAACCAGCCGACGTTGTGGCTGGCGGGGATCAAGCACAGCGGTTGGGTGGTGAACCAGGACGGCAGCACCACCCAGGCCGATGATCCGACGGTCTACACCTACGGCCAGTTCTTGCCGAACCGGGCTGCGACGCACTCGTTCAACGCCTCCAACAACGCCTCGGACTACAACCGCCTCCGGATGGACGCGATCACGGACACCACGGGGTCCGAGGTCGATGTGTCCTATGCCGATCCCAGCACATTGTGCCCGGGTTCGACCGCGCCGACGATCACCGCGAACTCAACCCTCTGTTATCCGGAGTACTGGGGTCTGCCTGGCAGCACGTCGTCGACGCCGACGTTGGACTGGTTCAACAAGTACATCGTGACCTCGGTGACTCGGTACGACGACACGCTGCTGGCGCCGATGCGGCAGGTGAACTACAGCTATCTCGGCACTCCGGTCTGGCACACCAACGACTCCGAGCAGGCTGACGCGCAGTACCGCACCTTCGACCAGTTCCGCGGCTACGCGCAGGTGCAGTCGGTTGCGGGCAACGAGCCGGACAACAGCAACACCAAGATCGTCACGACGTACTTCCGCGGCATGGACCAGGACGGCAACGCCACCTATCCCTTCCAGGACGCCAACAAACACGTGTGGGTCGTCGACGGCCACGGCGACGTCTTCGCCCCCGGCGTCCCCGGGCTGCGCGACGACAACTCGCTGGCCGGCCAGGTGCTGGAGACCCAGACCTATGCTTCCGCCACCAGCAGCGACGTCGTCTCCGACACGGTGAACATCCCCGTCGACCCGACCAGCTCGGGCCCAGCGCACGTGGTGAACCTGCCATCCGGCGGCCCCGACCCGGGCAACATGGTCACCGCCGCGCACAATCGCGGCTCCGGCCTGCCAATGCAGCGCGCGCACTTCGCCCACATCGCGAAGACAGTCACCTATCAGAAGGTCAGCACCGGTACCCGGCGCAGCGAGGTCGACTTCGACTACGACAACACCCTGCCGAACCCCGCCACCAATACCCCCGGTGGCAACGGCCGGTTGTTGATGACCGACGACAAGGGCGACGGCACGGTGCAGGAGTTGTGCTCCATCACCGGCTACGCGTTGCAGACCTCGAACACCCAGCGCACGTCTATCCCGTGGGAGACCACGAAGACGCTGGGGCCGTGCACCTACAACATGACGTTGACCACCGCCAACCTGATCTCCGACACCGTCACCCTCTACGACGGCTCCCCGAACAACGGTGAACTGTCGGGGGCTGGCGATCCGACCACGGTCAAGACCGCCAAGGGCATCACTCTCACCAACCCGGTCACGAACACCTACACCGAGTCCTGGGCCGTGACCGGCGCCAGTTTCGACACCACCTATGGCCGTATCACCTCGGCCACCGACGCCGACCAGCGCACCACGCACACCGACTACGCCCCGACCGGCGGCGCGCTGCCGACCAGCTACAAGGTGACCAACCCGCTGGGCTGGGCGAGCACCACCACGCTGGACCAGGGCCGTGGCATTGCGGAGACGTCGACGGATGCCAACGGGCATCTCACCACCGAGGTGCTGGACGGCATGGGCCGGTTGAAGGGGGTGTGGAAGCCGGATCGGCCGTGGGCGTCGAACAAGACCTCGCCGAACATCCGCTTCACCTACCTGCTCAACGGCACTACGCCGCATTTGGCGACGCCGTCGCAGCCGGCGCAGCCCAACGGGTACGCCGAGACGGAGACGCTCTTGGAGGACGGCAGCTATGCCGCCACCTTCAATATCGTCAACGGCTTCGGCGAGATGGTGCAGACGCAGTCGCCTGCCTTGGACGAATCCCAAGGCAGGATGATCGTCAACACCCGCTACGACACGCTCGGCCGGGTTATGGAGACCAACCTGCCCTACTTCGACCAGGGCGCCACGACCCCGACCGGAGTGTGGGCCTCCTGGAACGACAACTTGCCCGCGCAGACGGTCACGACGTTCGACGGTTTGTCCCGTCCGGTGACGGTCACGCAGAAGCACAACGGCTCCACCATCCCGGGCATGGTGACCACCACCTCCTACCCGGGGCTGGACCGCACCGATGTGGTCGGCCCGGCGGGTAATGGCACCGGCGCCTCCTCCGCGATCTCGACGTTCACCGATGTCCGCGGCCGCACCACGGCGCTGTGGACGTACAAGAACAGTCCGCTGAACCCGACCGGCAACGCCAACGATGCCGATGTCACCAGCTATGGGCTGACCTACAACCTGAACGGCAGCGAGGGCACCACGACCACGGTCACCGACGCCACCTCGCACAACGTCTGGACCACTACCAGCTCCGACCTGCTCGGGCACCAGATGGCCAAGAACGACCCGGATGCCGGGTTGTCCACCAGCTATTCCGACGATGCCGGTCTGCTGCTGGCCACTGCCGACGGCCGGGGTCACGTGCTGGGCTACACCTACGACCCGTTGAGCCGTAAAACCGGTGAATACGATGGCGGCACGGTCACCGACCGCAGCATCGGCGCTTTGGCCGCCGCCGGTGTGCAAGCCACCAACAACAGCGCGGCGCAGCTGGTCGGCTGGACGTTCGACCCGGCAGGGAACAAGGGCCAGCCTGACGCCTCGACCCGCTTCCCGGGCGGCAATGCCTACAAGCAGCAGGTCACCGGCTACGACGCCGACTACCGGCCGTTGGGCAACAGGACCATCATTCCGGCCAGTGAAGGTGCGCTGGCCGGGACGTATCAGAGCAACAACTACTACACCTCGATGACTGGGGAGCTGTCCTACTACGACACCCCGGCCGTTCCGAACGCGGGTATCGCCTCCGAGACGATCTATAACTCCTACAACCGGTTCGGGCTGCTCCTGTTCACCGGCGGCAACGCTGATTATCTCGTGAGCACCATCTACGACCGTGACGGCAAGACTCTGTCCCGCACTCTCGGCGATTACCCGTACCAGATCGTGCAGCAGAACCTGTACGACGCTGGTACTGGCCGCGTCACTAACACTTTCGTCGACACGACGGCTGGTCAGAGCACGGTTAACCCGACGCAGCTGAACACCTACAGCATCGATGAAGTCTCCTACGACTACGACGCTGCGGGCCGCCTGACTTCGACTGCCGACCTCCAGAACTGGTCGGTGTCAGGGTCCTACAACCCGGGTCCGGCGCAGCGGGACATCCAGTGCTACACCTACGACTACGCCAGCCGTCTGACCAACGCCTGGACGGACTCCGGTGACCAGTCGCCGTCGGCGACCACCAACCCGAACAGCCCCACCACCGCTACCGGTGCTTTGGGCTCCTGTGCGTCGTCGAGGACCAACAACCCGCCGACCGATGCCAGCTCCACCACACAGATCGGCGGTCCGGCACGGTACTGGCAGTCGTACACCTACAGCGGTGCCGATGCCCAAAGCGGCAACCGCACCTCGGTCACCGACCACGACCCGGCCGGGGTGACCACCAACAACGTCACCCGCACCTCCAGCTACGCCGCACCCGGCACCGTCAACACCGGCGGCGCCACCAACCCCGGCACCGGCCCGCACCTGCTAAGCCAGATCACCAAGACCGGCGGAGCCACCGTCAACTACGCCTACGACGGCGCCGGCAACAGCACCCTGCGACCCAACGGCACCGTGCTGGGTCAGCAGCTCACCTGGGACGCCGAAGACCGCCTCAAGCACGTCGACAACAACAACGGCACCACCGCCGACTACCTCTACGACGCTGAAGGCGACCAGCTCATCCGGCGTGACACTGGCGGCGCGACCGCGGGCACGACGCTGTATCTGGGCGCGACCGAGGTCTACCTGGCCGGCACGAACACCGTCACCGCCAACCGCTACCTCACCTACCCCGGCGCCCCCGACATCATCGAAGCCAGCAACGGCGCCATCACCTACCAGGTCAACAACAACGAAGGCACCGGCGGCACCACCGTCAACGCCGCCACCGGCAAAATCATCGCCCGCCGCTACACCAAACCCTTCGGCGACACCCGCGGCACCCCCATCACTCGAACCACCACACCCGCCTGGGTCGACGACCACACCTTCCTCGGCAAAACCACCGACGCGTCGACCTCGCTCGTCGACGTCGGTGCCCGGAAGTACGACCCCGTCGCTGGAGCCTTCATCTCCGCGGATCCGGAGTTCCATGCGAACAGCCCGCAATCTGTCGGCGGGTACTCGTACGCGGGCAACGATCCGGTCAGCAACAGCGATCCGACAGGGCTTCGTGCGGAGGACGACGATGGCAACACGGCTCCACCCGCCCCGCCTTCCCGGCCCTCCAACCCGTGCGATGGGCTGAGCGGCTACAACAAGCGGCAGTGCCTGATGGGCGTATCCGATGACAATGATTCAACCGATGTCGACGCTTCGCTGAACGACTACATAGCCAAAGCCGCGGCGTTGGTCGCTTACAACGTCGTCGACAAGTGCCGTATGGGTCCGGTGTCGGTGGCGACACACTGCACGTCTCCGGCTCAGCGCGATGCCAACAAGGCGCATAACCAAGCTTTCATGCAGGCGCTTGAAGACGGTGGCGCGAACGTATTGCGTGACCTGGCTCAGGTTGCCGGTGGAGGTGCTGGCACTATTCTCGGTGGCGGCCTGATGGCCAGCGGCATCGTTGAATGCGGTACGGGTGTCCTGTGCTTGGCCGGGGCGCCCTCGGTCGCCGCCGGCGGTGCCATCGGTGCGGGCAGTGGGAAAGTGCTGACGAGCGGAGCCAACAACCTCGGCAGCGATCTTGCAAAGATGCTCAATGAGACGTCCCAGGCAGACGGGTCGTCTGACGCGGCCTCGGCTGATGAGATGCGTATGGCGCGAATGCTCAGCGATGCGTCCAAGCAGAAGGGAATGTCAGGTATCGGTGAGGCGAATCAACTCGAAGCGATGATCATGGGTCGCGCGTGGGTGGGTGAGGGTTATACTTTTGCCAGTGATGGCAAAACCATGCTGAGCAAGGATGGACTTCGGCAGTATCGCCCGCCGTCGTTCAAGCCGAGTAGGCCCGCTGAATATGGTGGCCCCGGCTACCAAGCCAACTTCGAGTGGCGCACGGCCACGCGCGGGGAATGGCAAGCGGATGCGCATCTGGATATTACGGATATGTGATGAGACCTGTCGTTCGATACTTCATGAGTCCTGATGTCGACCTGGACGACTTCCAGCCGGAGGACCCGGAGTGCTTTTCATTCCTTCTTCAGGTGATTGTTGGGCCGCGGGATTCCGAAGGTGAAGAGTCGGTCATGATGACTGTCTGCACGCCACGCGGTCTTGAGGACCGGGTCCGCCAATCGGGTGGGGTGCTCTTTGGTCGCTCCCTGCTCATTGTCGACACTCCTGACGTTCAAGTGATCAAGAAGGCGGTGACGCGAGCCATCGAAAGGATCGACTGCCCTACCTGGCGCGAAATTGCCTATCGGCTGTCTCGGCTGGGGATCCACGAGTTCGAGGATCACCTAGGGTGACGAAGGTATTCTGACTTCGATGTCAGCAGGCTGCCGATTGTCACAGGCTTCGCCGCCCGGAAAAGGGCGGCGAAGCTGAGTGCGTCTGGCTGAGACGGCATGCCAAGCTTGGCGTAGGCATGGTGGTAGAGGGTTCGGCCGGACTGCCTCGGCGGCCCAACCATCACACCATGATCACTTCACCATGCGGCCACGTCACCGACGTGATCATTCCAACTCGCCCTTATAGAACTGGGCGGGCGCGGCGGACATGATCGTCGGCGGACCACATGGAGTCATCATGCGAAGGTTCACGAGCGGGCAGCTCATCGTCACTCTCGCCCTGGCCGGGGTGGCCTCGGCTACGGCGGTCACTACGGCAGCAGCGGCACCTGTGCAGGCGGCGTCCGCGCTGTCCGCAGTCGCCGTCGCGGCCCCCGGGCAGGCGGACGGTATCTGGAAGCTGGTCGGCAAGGACGTGTTCGTCGGTGACGCTGGGAACGCGCGCAACCAGGGTGTCACCACTGACGGCAGCCGTTGGTACTTCTCCGGTACCAACGGTCTGGAGACCACCGATCTGCGCTACAACACCCTCACCAAGAGCCTGCCGGCCATTCCGCCCGTTCTGGCGAACCCGTCGCCGCTCGCGAGCAAGGGCCTGAACCACATCGGCGACATCGACTACGCCGGGGGCAAGCTGTACATCTCGCTCGACAGCAGCAAGCGCGATCCCGGTACCGGCAACCAGTACGACACGCCGGTTTTCGCCGTCTACAACAGCTCCGACCTGGGCTTCACCGGCCAGGCCGCAGCTCTGGCGCCGCCGCATGGCGTGCAGGACATCGCCAGTTGGGTCGCTGTCGACGCGGACAAGGGCCTTGCCTACGGCATGGCGTACGACAACGCGACGGAGCTAGCCGTCTACAACCTGCGGGACTGGACGTTCAACCACTACGTCCCGCTGTCGCAGCCGATCGACCAGGCTCAGGGCGGCAAGGTCCACGACGGCTGGATGTACTTCGCCTCGGACAACGACGCCAAGACCATCTCGCGCGCCAACCTGACGACCGGGCAGGTCCAGAACCTGTTCCAGCTCAAGGTTCCCTACGACCAGGAGATCGAGGGGCTGTCCTTCCTCCAGACCGCGGACGGCCTGACTCTCAATATCCTCAATCGTGAGCAGCCGGACCCGAACGGTCCGGAGAACGTCACCTTCTACCACTACCTGCTGGTCGACGTACCGGGCACGCCGACCATCGAGGGCTCGTCGAAGGTCGGCGGCTTCGTGACGGCCACGCCTGGCACCTGGAGCTCGGACGCGCGGTTCGCCTACCAGTGGCTCGTCAACGGCCAGGCCGTTGCGGGCGCGACCGACGCACGGTTCCACCTCGTGGGCAAGTACCTCGGCGACGCCGTGTCCGTTCAGGTGACCGGCACGTGGGCGGACGGACGGTCGGCCACCGTCGAGTCCGCGCCGCTGACGGTGGTGAACGGAGCCGGCGCGAAGAAGTAGGGGAAGCCGTCGAAGTAAGGGTATTGCGCGCTGCGGGCCGCGATCGATGAGACGACGATCCAGATGCTCCACACTGGAACCCTGATCGAGCGGCCCGCAGCACCTTCGCGGAGAAGGAGTCGGATGATGCCAATCTGGGACCAGCGAACGGCCGAAGACGTCATCCTCTATGTCGCGATGACACAGGGCTATCTCAACGAAGCGATCACGCATTACGGAGCCCGGAGCAGCTGGGCGGAGACCGGAGACTTCCACGTTCCGAACCGCCTGACCTTCGAGGAGATGCGAGCGCTGGTCCCGCAGTTCGCCACTTCGGCCGCCGACCTGATCGACCGCGACATGATCGAGATCCGTGAACCGCTCGACGGCGATTGGGACGACGCACCGCAGCTCAGCCGCGCTGAGATCGATGCCGTGCTGGCCGATCCCGATACCTGGCTTCGGTCTCCTGACAGCCACGAGAACATCCGCATGATCTGGGTCCTGACCACAGATCGCGGCGACCTGCTTATCAGTGAACGAACCCCCGCACCAGGCGATGACACCCTTCCCGTCCTCTAGGCCGGTCCCTCCCGGCCCTGCAAAAGCGTCCCAGCCTCGACCAGCTGCGCGTACGTGTCGACCGTCCCCCTGACCCGGTACCGCGCAGTGCCGCCGACCACGGCCGCGACCAGGGCCGCAGGCCACCACCAAGCCGTGAGCAGCAGATACAGCACCGCCCAGCCACCGAGCGTCGTGGCCCGCGTCAACTCGCCCCGCGCGGCGGTGATCTCCTTGCGCACGCTGTCGGGGAACGTCAGCCAGAGCCGAGGCCATTCGCGGGGGAGATCGATGCCTGATTCCCCCAGCTGGGTCGTGACCGCGTGCATCCGTTCCCCGCTCCACGTCGGCCGTTCCGGCCGGCCCTCGGAGATCCGCAGCATCATCGCGTACGCGCGGTCACGCTCGGCCCGATCCGCGCGCCGCCCGAGTTCCAAAGCCGCGCGGGCCTTCTCCCGCTCGGCCTGATACGCCGCCTCGGCCTTGTCCCATGCGGCCGCGCGTCGCCGGATGCGCCAGCGGGCGACGGCCCGCAGCGGGCGCGGCCAGGTGTACCAGTCGGCGGCGAGCACCGCGTGCTCGACCACGCGGCCGGAGACCTGGGCGGCGAGGCCGACGAGAGCCGCCGCGGCGAGGGCCGCGACCAGCAGGACGATCTGGCCGGTGCCGTTGGCCACCGCCGGATTCCTGGCCGCCGCCGTGATCCGCCGATGCAGGCGCCCGACGTCGAGGGCATGCGCCTGTCCGAGCGTGGTGGCGACCCCGATCGCGGCCAGGTAGAGAGCGCCAGGGATGACGAGCAACGTCAGCCATCGCTCGGCCATCTTCTGGCCGAGCGTCTGCCAGAACGATCCCACCTCTACAACCGTGCTTCGCTGAGGGGAGCGCCGGTCAGGGCGCACCGCTCAGAAGGAAGACCGCGAGGACCAGGCGTAGCGGCAGCACCGCCACTGGCGCCCGGCACCGGCCATTGGGCGCGCGAGCACAACCCGGCCGGGCAAACCAGCACAGCTTCATCCTTCGCAGGAGGCGCCTTCGCAATCCCGGCCACGCTCAGCCCTCGCGCATCAGCCCGAAGCCGTCCGTACAACCCCAGCGCATCGCCGTCCTCGCGCAGCGTGGCGTCGATCGCGTCCAGAATCGGCTGGACCGCATCGCCCGCGGCCAAGGCCGCGTCCAGGACCTCCAGCAGCGACGCCGGATCGGCTGCGAGGCCCCGGCCCGGTTCGACGTCGGCCAACTCCAGCCGCAACGCGTCCCGGTGCACACAGACGTACGCCAATGCCAGCTTGACATCAGTCATCCGATCAGCTCACCGCACCTTCGAGTCAGAATGCTGCGAGACTATCCTGAGCTCGGGACGTCGGACTCACAAGGCGGGGGCGCTCGTGGACCTCTGGCAGGAGCACTTGGCCGCGCTTCGTACGCTGCTCAAGCGGTCTGCCGAATTCGGCCGCCTGGACCTCCTGCTGTCCGCCGAGGCCGCCGAGCACATCCGGGGCCTGGACCTGATGCTCGCCGAGCTGAGCGACCACCCGGCAGCCCTCGAAGTCAATTATCTGATGGGCTGGGCCCGGTGGTATCGCTACCACGCCCTGCCGGACGGCCAGGGTGAGGACGAACTCGCGGCCGCGATCCGGCACCTACGGATCGTCTATATGACAGCACCGGATCCCATGCCTCCGCTGCCAGAGAGCCTGATCCCCTTCATCGTCCCGCAGGGTACTGCGTCGGGGCAGCCGCGACTCGTACGCACCACCTCGATATCGGACCTCCGCCAAGACGTCGCCGTCCTGCGTCAGACCTTGGCCACCATCCCGGAGGGGCATCCCGACCACAGCAGGAACCTGATCGAACTCGGAGCATCACTGACCGGGCTCGGGAACCGCCTGCGGGAGCAGTTCGAGGAGACCGGGGTCTTGGCGGACCTGGACGAGGCGATCGCTGCCGGGCGGGAAGCGATCGAGTGCTTGGCCGATGATTCCGCCGCGCCCTTGTCCAACTTGGGCGTCGCGCTGTCGATCCGATACGGCTACACCGGGGACCCGGCCGACCTCGACGAGGCGCTGGCCGCCGGTCGCGCGTCGGTCGAGGCGACGCCTGAGTCCGAACCCGGGTACGCCGGTCGCCTGACCAACCTCGCGAAGACGATGGAATTACGCTTCCGGCGCCAGGGCACGCTCGACGACCTGGACCAGGCGATCACGGCGCACCGGAAAGCTGCTGCCGTGGCCGCGGCTGCGTCAACGGCAGCGTCAACGGCGGCCTCAACAGCAACCGCAGCGCCGCAGAACGGCGATCGTGACCGGGCCATCTGCTTGTCCAACCTGGGCACGGCCTTGATCGCCCGGTCCGATTTCACCGGGTCGCTGCACGACCTGGATCAGGCCATTGAGGAACTCCGCAATGCCTTCCGGGCGGCCGGCGGCGACCGCGTTCTGGCTGCCGGCCTGGCCGGCAACGTCGGCAGCGCGTTGCTGACCCGGTTCTACCGCACCCGATCGATCGAGGACGTGGACGAGGCCGTCGCCTTCTGCCGCCTCGCCGTCCAGCAGACCGGGCAGGGCCATCCCGACCACCCGGGCTACGCGACCAACCTGGCGACGGCGCTGAGCGCCCGGTTCGGCCACTCCCGATCGGACGAGGACCTCGAAGAAGCCGTCGCCGCCGGGCGGGTGGTCACCCGGATCAGCAACCTCGACCGCGCTGAACACCTCGGGATGCTGTCCAACTTCGGGCAGGTGCTCTGGTACCGCTTCGAGCGTTTCCAGGACCTTCGGGATCTGGACGAGTCCGTCGCCGTTCTCCGGCGTGCCCTTCAGGCCTGTCCTGATGATCGGCCGGTCCGTGCGACGATCCTTTCGAACCTGGCCATGGTCCTGGCCGCCCGGCACCAGCATGCCAAGGCGGCCGGGGACGCTGATGGCGACTCCTATCTTCGCCATGCAGTGGCCTGCAACCTGGCTGCCGTGGAGGTGCAAAGCGCCCGGCCATCGACGCGGGCCCGGTCCGCGTTGGTGGCCGCGTTGTGGAGTACGGCGGAGGACGATGCGCAGGCCGTCACTGACGCGCTGGCGACCGCCGTCGGACTGCTCCCGCGCATTACCCCACGATTCCTGCAACGATCCGATCAACAGCACGCACTCGGCGGCCTCACCGGGCTCGCATCGGAGGCGGCCGCGTTCGCCTTGGAGGACGTCCGGATTCCCGAACACCAGCGGCCTGCGCAAGCGCTCCGACTGCTGGAGGCGGGGCGTGGTGTGCTGCTCGCCCAGACGCTGGAGATCCGCAGTGATTTCGCCGAGCTGAGCCGACACCACCCGGAACTCGCCAACCGTTACGCCGCGCTTCGCGAGCTACTGGACGAGGCCGTGGAGCCGCTCGCCCCATCGGCATCCGTCGACCGGCGCGGCCAGCGTGATCCGCGCGACCAGCACGACCCGCACGACCGGCACGACCAGCGCGACCAGCACGACCGGCACGCGGTGTCCGCGGAGTTCGAGGCCCTGCTGGCCGCCATCCGTGCGCTCGACGGGTTCAGCACCTTCGCCGGCCTTCCCGCAGTCGACGAGTTGCTCGCGCAGGCCTCGGCCGGCCCCATCGTCACGTTCAACATCGCCGCCCGGCGCAGCGACGCGCTCTTGCTGACCACCGACGGTGTGCGGTGCGTACGACTCCCAGGCTTGGACCACAGCGACCTGATCGAGATCATCCGAACGTTCCACATGGGCCTGCTCATCGCCAGCGATCCCGAGCTCACCCCGGCGGACCGCAAGACGGGCTCGGCCGGCATGCGAGCCGTATTGGAATGGCTGTGGGAAGTAGCCGCCGAGCCCGTACTCGATGCGCTCGGCTATCACGACTCCCCTCAGGGTGGGACCTGGCCGCGAGTGTGGTGGGCCACCGGCGGACTTCTGGGCCTGCTGCCGTTGCATGCGGCAGGACTCGAAGATCCCACAGCGACGGGGCAGTCCGTGCTCGACCGCGTCGTCTCCTCCTACACGCCGACGATCCGCGCGCTGGCACATGCCCGTCGTCAGACCGCCTCCT
Organism: Catenulispora yoronensis; assembly: GCF_039531695.1. NCBI lineage: Bacteria > Bacillati > Actinomycetota > Actinomycetes > Catenulisporales > Catenulisporaceae > Catenulispora > Catenulispora yoronensis. The sequence goes on along the minus strand of NZ_BAAAQN010000031.1, from coordinate 15,115 downwards.
CCGGTACGACCAATGCCCGCTCGCTGATCGTCGCCATGCCCGTCACCCCCGGTCTCGATCAGCTCGCTGCGTTGCCCCACGCCGCGGACGAAGCCGCCCAGGTCGCCGCCCGACTGCCCAATCCCGTCATCCTCGTCGAACCCGCGGCCGACCACCCAGGATCCGTCGTCCCGACCCGACAAGCCGTCCTGGACCTTCTTCCAAATTGCTCCTTCGCGCATTTCGCCTGCCACGGCGTATACGACCCCGAAGATCCCTCCCAAAGCAGACTCCTGCTTCACGACCACGCGTCGTCCCCGCTCACCGTCGCCGCGCTGGCCTCGATCCGCCTCACGAACTCCCACCTGGCCTACATCTCCGCCTGTCGCACGGCGTTCCACGGCCCCACGCTGATGGACGAGGCGATCCATCTGACCTCGGCATTCCAGCTCGCAGGCTTTCCTCGGGTCATCGGCACCCTCTGGGACATCCCGGACTCCGCCGCCGGCGCGCTCGCCGACACGTTCTACTCGCTGTTGCTGGATCACTCGAACGGCCTCGGCCCCGACGCTGCTCATTCAGCACGTGCGCTCCACGACGCCGTGCGCCGGCTGCGCGGAGCCCATCCGAAGGTGCCGAGCCTGTGGGCGTCGCATCTCCACGTCGGCGCGTGAATCCCCACATCGCGGCGTGAGTCTCTACGTCGGCGCGTGAGTCTCCACATCGGCGCGTGATCTTGGCGGCGAAGCCGTGGGACGCGGCGGCGTGGCAGGATCATATAGGAGGATTCCGCCCGGATCCTCCTCTTTGATCATGGCGCCACCGATCACGACACCGCATAGGAGAGCACTGATGTCTCAGGCCGAGCCGACCGTGGAGTTCAACGGGGATTTCAGCGAGCCGGGCGCCACCGCCCGGCCGTGGGCCGAGGTGGCCGAACTGTTGTCGAGCTCTGAAATGTTCTGGTTGTCCACCGTGCGCGGCGACGGCCGGCCGCACGTCGTGCCGCTGCCGACCGTGTGGCTGGACGGCGTGCTCCACTTCGCCACCGGTCCCGGGGAGCAGAAGGCCGTGAACCTGCGCTCCAACTCCCACTGCGTCCTGAGTACCGGTGCCAACCACTTCCGCGAAGGGCTCGACGTGGTGGTCGAAGGGGACGCGGTCCGCGTCACCGACCGGTCCCGCCTCGAACAGCTCGCGGTGCTGTGGAAGTCGAAGCTTGACTGGACCTACGAGGTCACCGATGACGCGTTCCGCGACGAGGACGGTCCGAGCGGGGACATCCTCGTCTTCGCGGTCGTGCCGGCGAAGATCCTGGCGTTCGGTAAGAGCCCTTACAGCCAGACTCGGTACCGCTACGGCAACTGAGTTGATCACTGCGGCGCGTCAAGCCCGCGCGCGCCCGCGTCGATCACTAAAGTCGGCAGGGCCGAGGCAGCAATCTGTGAGCGACGTTCGAGCTCGCCAGCGGGACCAGGCGGTGAACTCGACACAGGCATCGGCGTCATGACCGCATATGCCGATGGGCAGTAGGGCAAGGAGCCACAGCGATGCCGCTGGTCCGGGTTCACAATTTCACGATCTCGCTCGACGGCTTCGCGACCGGCGAGGGCCAGAGCTTCGACGCGCCGTTCGGCCACGCCGGCCAGCGTCTGCATCAGTGGTTCTTCGCCACCAGCACGTTCCAGGGCATGTTCGGCCCGGGCGGCGGGAGCCACGGCGTCGACGACATGATCGCCTCCGCGTGGAACGAGGGCGTCGGGGCCGAGATCATGGGCCGCCGCAAGTTCGGGCCGCAGCAGGGCCCGTGGGACGAGAGCGAGGAGTGGAACGGCTGGTGGGGCGAGGAGCCGCCGTTCCACACCCCGTGCTTCATCATGACCCACTATCCGCGGCCGTCGGTCGAGATGAAGGGCGGCACCACCTTCCACTTCGTCTCCGCGGAGCCCGAGGAGGTGCTGCGCCAGGCCCGGGAAGCGGCCGGCGACCTCGACGTCCGCATCGGCGGCGGCCCCACCACCGTGCGCGCCTTCCTGGCCGCCGACCTGATCGACCTCATGCACGTGGTGGTCGTGCCGATCATCCTGGGCCGCGGGGTCCGGCTGTGGGACGGGCTGGAGGGGCTGGAGGAGCGGTTCGACATCGAGTCGGTCTCCAGCCCCGCCGGCGTCGTGCACATGACCTTCCAGCGCCGGCCGAGGGAGTGAACCCGGTCAGGCGCGGCGCATCTCCATGCACTTTCTGCCTTTCAGAGTGGCCGTCAGCACTGTTCCGTCCCACGAGACGTCGAAGTCGAGGCTGTAGTTGTCTCTGTCGTCACTGGTGCGGGAGTGCGGAGTCGCCGAGCCGGGGGTGTCCACGCGCGCCGGAAGCCCGCTGAGGCTGACGGACGCGCCGTTCCCGAGCTCGTCGTTCATGTTCGGGTCGGAACTGGTCACGACGATCGTGCCGCCGTCCGGGCTCAGGGCCCAGTCGCCGAACACCGAGTGCCCGGGCTGCATGCCGTAGGTGGAGGACCGCTGCTCCTGGTCCGGCGCGTTGGTGGAGCGCCATTTGCCCGGTGACAGCTCGATCGTCATCCGGATCGTGCGGAAGGTGATCCAGCCGGTCCAGGTGCCGACGAGCCATGCGCTGAGCTGCGGCGGTTCTTTGGGAGCCCCGTTGAGGAGCCCCGACCCTCCGGTGTGCCCGGTGGCGTCCGCCGTTCCCGGCGCGCCGGTCGTTCCCGAGTCGGAGCATCCCGCGAGGACGAGGGCTCCGAGTGTCAGGGAGCTTATGCGGATCACTGATCGTCTGGTCAATGGTGCGGTGTCCGACATCCCACTCCGATCTTGGCGCTGTGAGTGCGGCCCAAAGGATCTCTGATGCGCGGGCGGACTGTGAGTCGGGAGAAACCCTCGAAGGCGGGAGCCTGTCATCAGAGCGAACTCTCGGAGATGTGCGGAAGTCGTCGGGCCGAAGGCGACGGCGCCCGGCCGGGAAATCCCGACCGGGCGCCGCTTCGCTATTCGCTTGATCGCGATGCGGTCGCTCGTTGATCGACCGCTCGCCCTTTTGACGGACTAGCTGAGGGTCGGGAGGTCCCAGTAGCAGTCGGGGTGCAGCTCGCCCTTCGGGTCGAACGAGTGGATGATCTGCCACAGGCGGTCGCCGGTCCGGGGGCCGACGATGCCGTCCTGCGACAGGCCGTAGATCCGCTGGATCGCCACGACGCCGTTGGCGGTCAGCTGGCCGAACATGGCGTCGGTCCGGACCGTGGCGACCGAGCCCGGCCACCAGTTGTGCGCGTAGTTGATGGCCACTTGGACGCAGGAGACGCCGCTGCCGGTGTCGCCCTTGCTGAGCCAGTCGGCGGTGGTGGAGGCGTGGGCGCCGGTCTGGGCGGTGACCGTCAGTGCGGCGGCGGACGCCAGGGTCGCGGCGGCGCCGGCAATGCGCTTGGAGAGTCGCATGGACTTCCTTCTGGTCGAAGTTTGTCTTGGACGCTTTCAACGTCGCCGGGGCCTCTAATGCCGCTCTAACGATCAGGTAATCCGTGGTGGTCAGCGGGATATCGAGGAGTGCTGTTGTTGCGCAGGTATTGATGTCAGGCCTCGATGGCTCTTGGGGTGTTGGCGAAAGGGCAGTGAATCACCGGTGAAATGCCGGTGAAAAAAGCGGTTCAGGGGGTTGAGTAGCCACTCGATCACGCAGGGTGACGGAGTGGTCTCGCCCGACGCGGCCGGGGCGGCGTCGAATGGCGCCCACCGGCTAGCGGCTGCGCAATAGCCAAGTCAATCGAGGCAATCCCTATGTATCGCAGTCCGGTAATGCGAGATAGTCAGCGCTCTTATTCATCGGGCCCCGTCCGGATCCCCGATGAAAGTCGGAAGTCCGAACGTCTCCGGGTGGCCGTTCCGCGCTTTCCGGCACTGCGCTGAGTCAGTGGGCCGTGACCCGGCGTATCGGGCGAAAAGGTGTGAGTCACCTCAGGCGACTGTGTCAAGTCTCAAACGGAGTCAATCTCGCAAGGTGGACTGCCCGCCACGCAGAGTCGTGGCAAAAAGGTACGAACAGCACAGTTCGATTTGACTCTCCGTGCATAACGGCGCCAAACCCGGCCCCGAGGGTCAAAACCCGGCCCGCCTTGGCATATGCTGCCTGGCATCCCAGCCGTATCGACTTGCATTGGTGCCGGAGCTCCATGACCGAAGCCCTCTCCCGCGACGCGGTGGCGGCAGGTCGGCGTATGCCGCACCTGCCGTTGATCATGATGTACCACTCGGTGGGCGTCCGCGCGCACGACCCGCACAACCTGGCCGTGACCCCGGACCGGTTCGAGGAGCAGATGGCGGCGCTGAAGCGGCGCGGCCTCAGGGGCGTCTCGGTGGCCGAACTGCAGGCCGCGCGGGCTGCCGGTTCGGCGCGAGGCCTGATCGGCCTCACCTTCGACGACGGCTACACCGACGTTGTCGACAACGCGCTGCCCATCCTGCAGCGTTACGGCTTCTCCGGGACGTTCTACGTCCTGACGGGCCGGCTCGGCGGGGCGAACGAATGGGACGAGGGCACCCCCTGGCCGTTGGTGGACGAGTCCGGGATCCGGCGTTGGGCTGACGCCGGGTTCGAGATCGGCTCGCACGGCTCGATGCACGTCAAACTGGCCGGTGCGGACCAGGACGTGCTGCGCGAGGAAGTGGCGGACAGCCGCCGGAAGCTCACCGAGATGCTCGGGAAGGCGCCGACCGGCTACTGCTACGCCTACGGGTCGATGGACGCCGCGGCCCGCTCGGCCGTGGCCGACGCGGGCTACGACTACGCCTGCGCCGTCATCTCCCGGGTGGGTCTGGGGCCGCACGCGCTGCCCAGGATCTGGATCGGGCAAGTGCACACTTCCAAACATATTCTCAAAATGCTCTACACCTACCGGCTTCATCGCCGGATTTCAGGGCGTGATGCCTTATGATTTCGAGGCCGACCGCCACCGACGGCACGGCGCCCCCGACAAGTTCGAACGCTTGTGGCAGGACTCGAACTACTTGTCATCTGGTGCCCCCTGAATACAAGCACCATGTGTAGCTCCGCCGTAACCTTCCGCCACTTGCCGATTCCGGTGACAGAGGCGAAGGTCCGCCGCCTTACCGTTCCTTTGGGGGGACTCGAATGCGATCGTTGTCGGTCGTGATCCCGGCTTATAACGAGGCCGAGAACATAGAAGCTGTAATCGCTTCGATACCGGTTTCGCAGTTGGCCGAGCTCGGCTGGACGACGGAGATCGTCGTCGTCGACAACAATTCCAGCGACGGCACCGGGGAGCTGGCCCGGAGCTGCGGCGCGCGGGTCGTGTTCCAGCCCGAGAAGGGCTACGGCAACGCCTACAAGGCCGGCTTCGCCGCCGCCGAGGGCGAGGTGATCGCCTCCGGCGACGCCGACCGCACCTACCCGTTCGACCACCTGCCCGAGCTGCTCGCCACGCTGGACGACTCCGGCGCGGACTTCATGACCACCGACCGCCTGCACTCGGCGAACCGGGGCGCCATGAAGCACTCCCACTTCTGGGCCAACCACCTGCTGAGCTTCGTCAGCCGGCTCATCTTCCGGCACGACATCAGGGACTCGCAGTCGGGGATGTGGATATTCCACCGGCACGTCTGGGCCGGGATCGACGTCCGCTCGCCGGGCATGGCCTTCTCCCAGGAGATCAAGAACGCGGCGGTGCTCGCCGGATATAAGGTGACGGAGACTCACATCGAGTACCGCGTGCGCGGCGGTGACGTGAAGCTCAACTCGGTCCGCGACGGCGTCCGGAACATGGCCCACCTGGTCGGTCACCGGATCCGGCACGAGAGCCCGGCCTCCGAGGACTCCTACCAGGGCGTCCCGGTCCGGTCCGGGGCCGAGCGCGCGCGGTTCCCAGCGATGCGTTCGGCGAGCGCGTCCGAGGCAGAAGGAGCAAGCCCGGGATGCCAGACCGGCAGTGGCACGGCCGCCTGAGCGAGGTGTTCGCCCGGCTGTTCGCGGCACGGTCCCAGCGGGAACCGGTCTACGACGATCCGGTTTTCGACGAAGCGGGCGCCGACGAGGCGGTCCCCTTCGACACGCGGTCCTTCGACCCGGCCCCGACGGCCGGGTCGGGCGGGCCGCTTCGGCCTGACCAGGCACGGTCCGCGCCGCCGGATCCGAGCCGTCCGGCTTGGCAGTTGGCCGCGCTCAAGGGGCGCGATGTGGATGTGGACGCGACTGCGGCCGGTACCGGTACCGGCGATGCTGGAGCCGATGCCGCGCGCACTGATGCCGCCGGTGCCGACGACACTAGTGCCGACGATACTGACGTCGACATCGCCGCGACCGTGGCTGACGACGCCACCGTTGTCATCCCCTCGGTAGTCGCTGACGGCCCCACCGCCGACGACGCACCGGTTCGCTCGCGCTCTGCCCGTTCCGCCGCTGCCGCCGAAGCCGCCGCCGCCGCTCCCGCTCCCACCGAGCCGCAATCGCAACCGCAACCTCAGCGGTTCACCCCGAGCGACCTCTGGCAGCGTCGCCACCAACTCGCGGCGAACGCGCTCCAGCACCGCCGACGGCTCGCGGTCGGCATGGCGGGCGTCGTCGCCGTCGGCGCCCTGCTGGCGCTGCCGCCGGTCCGGGCCGAGCTGCGGGACTCCTTCACGCGCACGCCGCAGCCGTACACCGCGCTCTACTTCACATCCCGGCCGCAGGTCGACGGCACCGTGCTCACCGTGCCGGTCAGCGTCCACGCCGTCGACACCGGTACCGACGCCTACAGCGTCCGCGTCTGGACCGTCGACGCCAACGGCGGCCAGGTCGACGACAACCACGTTGCCGACCTCACCTGGGACGGCCAGGCGATGAGCACCGTCGTCAGCATGCCCGTCAACCCGGCGGCCGAATACGTGTGGGTCTCCCTCGTCGGCAGCGACCAAATCCTCCACTACAAGATCGCGGTGGCATGACCGAGCAGAGCTCCACGGAGCACATACCCGTCGCCGGCTCCGCGGCCGGCTCCCCGTCGGGCCCGCGCCGACGCGTCGTCCAGGTCACGCCGAACTACCCGCCGCTGCTCGGCGGCGTGGAGCGCGTGGTCCACGTCCTGGCCACCCGGCTCGCGGCCCGGAACGACGTCAGCGTGGTCACCACGGACAACCAGGCCGGCAGCGCGCCGCGCCGCGCGGTCGAGGCGGGCGGCGTCAAGGTCCGGCGCCACCGCTCGGTGACCGTCGCGCACACGTCGCTCGCCCCCGGCATGTTCGGCTCGCTGCTGCGGATCCGGCCCGGCACCGTGATCCATCTCCACTGCTCGACGGCGGTCGTGCCGGAGCAGGTCTGGCTCAGCGCCCGGCTGCGCGGTCTGCGCTACCTCCTGCACTTCCACATGGAAGTCGACGCCTCGGGACCGCTCGGCCGCCTGCTGCCGTTCTACAAGACGCACCTGTTCGGCCGCGTCGTCCGGGGCGCGGCGGGCATCATTGTGCTCACCGAGTCGCAGCGCGACTTCCTGGCCGAGCGCTACGGTGCGGATCCGGCGAAGGTCTACGTGGTCCCCAACGGGGTGGCCGAGGAGTTCTTCCTGCCGCCCCGCGTCGCGAGCCCGGAACCGGTGGGCGAGGTCGGGCCCGACCCGCTGCGGCTGCTGTTCGTCGGCCGCCTGGACACCCAGAAGAACGTCGCCCGGCTGCTCGACGCGCTGGCGCTGGTCACCGAGCCGGTGCGGCTGCGGCTCGTCGGCGACGGCGACCTGGGCGCGGACCTCAAGGCGCGGGCGACCCGGCTCGGGCTGGACGACCGGGTCGAGTTCGTCGGCCGCAAGCACGGCGAGGACCTGGTCAAGGAGTACGCGGACGCCGACCTGTTCGTCCTGCCGTCGGACCGGGAGGGCATGGCGCTGGTGGTGCTGGAGGCCATGGCCGCCGGCGTGCCGGTGCTGGCCACCGCGGTGCCCGGCAACATCGAGACGGTCGAGGGCGCGGGCCGGCTCGCCGAGCCGACGCCGTCGGCCCTGGCGGCCGCGATCGACGGCCTGGCCCGGGACCGCTCGGAGCTGGCCGCGCTGGCGGCGGCGGGCTCGGCCCGGGTCGCCGACAGCCGTTGGGACCGTGTCGTATCGGCGATCGAGGACGTCTACCGGCAGGTGGGATTCTGAACACGGAGAGCTCGAACGGGAGGACGGCGCTTCTGGGGAGCGTCGTCCTCGCCGCTGTGGTCGCCTGCTTCGGCGCCTACTACCTGCCGGGCCCGCTGGCCACGCTGGCGGGTCTGTGGCTCATCCTCGGCGCGCCCACCACGCTGTGGCTGGGCCTGGCGCGGCGCGTCGTGTCCCGGCTCGACGCCGCGCTGCTCGTGGCGTTCGGCTTCGCCCTGGTCACCGACTTCGCGGTGGTGCTGCTCGTGAACTTCGGCGCGCCGCTGGTCGGTTACCGGCGGCCGCTCGCGACGGTGCCGCTGGCGGCCGGGTTCGCGCTGGTCAACTTGCTGATCGGGGCGCTCTCCCCGCGATGCGCGCCGGTGGCCTGGTCCCGCATCCGGCAGTTGGCGGGCCTGCGGGTCGTCGCGGGCTACGGCGTGCTGTGCGTGGTGCTGGCCGTCGCGGGCGCGACGCGGCTGAACAACGGGCTCGGGCCGCAGGTGAGCCTGGTGGCGTACACGGCCATCGCCGGGCTGCTGGCGCTGATGCTGATCCGGCACGACCGGTACGCGGTCGAGGTGCTGGAGCTGGGCGTGTTCTTCGGCGCGGCCGCTCTGTTGCTGCTGACGTCGCTGCGCGGGTGGCTGATCACCGGGCACGACATCCAGGTCGAGTACGAGGTCTATCGGCTGAACCTCGGCGGCGGGCACTGGGTGATCTCGGACTACCCGACCGCCTACAACGCATGCCTGAGCATCACCTTGCTGCCGCTCGCGCTGACCAAGCTCACCGCGATCTCGGCGGCCGGGGTGTGGAAGATCGTCTTCCCGCTGATGTTCGCGGTGGCGCCGGTCGCGCTGTTCCGCTCGGTCCACAACCTGGCCTCGCGGCAGGTGGCTCTGCTGTCGTCGGCGTTGTTCTTGACGTTCCCGACGTTCTTCACGGACATGGCGTACATGGCACGCCAGGAGATCGCGTTCATCGTGCTGGGCGCGGCGGTCGTGGTGATGTCGGAGCGGGAGGGGAATGTTCGGCTGCGGCGCTTCGCGCTGATACCGCTGATGGTCGGGATCGTGCTCGCGCACTACTCGACCGCTTATGTGCTGGTGATGGTTCTGGGGTCGGGGGTCGCGGTCACGACGGCCTGGCGGTTGTTGGACCGGGGTGGTGTGTGGTGGCGGGGGCGGGCTGGTGCGGGGGTCGCGGGTGAAAGCTCAGCGCATGAGATAGCGACCACCTTCGGTGGAGACACTGTGCACCCTGCGTATGCGGCTGATGTCACGGATACCGTGATCATCCCGTTCGGGGCGGTCACTGCGAACGCTGCAGGTGTTGTGGAAGCGGGCGCGGAGGAAGGGATCCGGCGGCGTTCCGGTACTGGTCGGGCCCCTGGCGCTCCGGGGGCTGCGGCGACAAAGCCCATTACCTCCGTACTTGGGTCCGGTTGGAGGTCCAAGTTCGGGCCGAAGCCCGGGTCGCAGTCCGAAGCGGCGGCACCGGCGTTCCTCACCGTCTGGCTGGTCGCCGTCACCGCCGTCCTGGCCGTGGGCTGGGCCGGTCCGGTCACCCACACCAGCGGGCAGCTGACCAGCACCCTGACCAGCGCGTGGCAGGAGGTCATCGGCGGCCGCTCGTCCGACGTCGGCTCCGCCGACACCGCCAACAGCCTGGTCGGCGCCTCCCAGGTCACTGACGAGCAGCGGATGGACGCCTATCTGGCCGAGACCCGCGCCCAGACCGCCCACGACCGCGACCAGGGCGTCTACTTCCCGGAGGGGGTGATCGACAAGTATCCGAGGCCGATCACCTCGATCCCGGACCTGCCGCTGACCTCGGTCGGCAAGGGGCTCCAGAGCCTCGGGCTGCCGGTGGCGAACCTCAACGGCCTGGTCCGGTTCGGCATCGCCGCCGGGATCCAGCTCCTGCTGCTGCTCGGCACGTCCGTCGCCCTGCTGGGCCTGCGGTATCGCCGGGTCCGGGCCGAACTGACCCCGACCCGGGACCAGGCCGCGTTGGCCGTCGGCTCGATTGCGGTGCTGGCCCTGCTGACCCTCGTGCCGCAGCTCACCGTCGACTACAGCGTCTTGCGCGCGCTTCAGCAAGGCATCTTCTTCTTCGGCCCGTTCATGGCGGCCGGTCTGCTTTGGGCGCTGCGCTGGTGCGGCCGGTACCGGACGCCGGTGCTTGCCGCGGTGATCGCGCTGATGGCCATCGACCTCACTGGCGTGGTGCCGCGCATCACTGGTGGTTATCAGCCACAACTCGGGCTGTCGAACGCCGGTATCTACTACGACGAGTACTACCCGACCGCTCCGGAGATGGACGCGGCTGCCTGGTTGCAGAACGTCTACGACCAGAGCCCGCCGGATGCGCAGGAGACCATGCTGGTCCAGACCAGCCAGGAGGTCTTCCAGCGGATCCAGACCGTCTACCTCGGTCCCGTCGAGGGCACGACCGATCCGCTCCAGCTGCAACCAGGAAGCTACGTCCTGCTGGGGCACGCGGAGGTGGACGAGGACCGGGCTTCTATCAGCTACCGGGGCACCGCGGTCGAGTACGTCTACCCGATCAAGCTTCTCGATGACCTGATGGACAAGATCTATGCCAGTCCCGGAGTGGAGATCTACCGATGAGTGACGTCACTGCCGGCCGGCTCAAAGTCCTTCTCGTCTGTCACTACTACCCGCCGCACCTGGGCGGTATAGAGAACGTCGTGCACGCCGAGGCCAAGCACCTGACCGCCGCCGGGGTGGAGGTGACGGTGCTCACCAGCGGGAACCGCAACAGCGTCACCGACGAGGCCGGGGTCCGGGTGGTGCGGGTCCGGGCCTGGAACGGGTTGGAGCGCAAGGCGGATGTGCCGTTCCCGATCCTGGGACCGAAGCTGCTGCGGCGCGCGGTGAAGTGGGCGCGGTGGGCGGATGTCGTCCATATACATGACGCCTTCTATCTGACGTCGTGGGCGGCGCTGACCGCCGCGAAGCTGACTCGCACTCCGGTGGTGGCCACGCAGCATGTGACGCTGGTGCACCACGCGTCGGCGGCTGTGGGCCTGGTCCAGAAGGCCGTCTACGCGACGGCTGGGCGGATGCTCATGCGGACCGCGCGCACTGTGTTCACGCTGAACTCGGACGTCGCGGCGTTCGCCCGGGGGCTCGGCGCGCGTCCGGAGCTGATGCAGCATTTGCCGAACGGGGTCGACACGGAGTTGTTCCGGCCGGTTCGGGACGCTGTGGAGCAGGCGGCTGTGCGGGAGCGGTTGGGGCTGCCGCAGGATCGGGTGTTGGTGCTGTTCGCCGGGCGGTTCATGCCGAACAAGGGGTTCGACATGTTGCTGGCGGCGAATGATCCGGCTTATGGGTTGGTGTTCGCGGGGGGTCCGGAGGAGGCGTTGACGGAGGCGTTGGCGCGGGGGGTGGCGGGCGCTGGGGGTGGAGACTCGGTTATCTACCTGGGATCTCTTGGTTCCGCCGACATGGCCGCGGCCTATCGGGCCTGCGACATCTTCGCGCTGCCGTCGATGGCTGAGGGGTTCCCGCTCACCGTCCAGGAGGCGATGAGTTCCGGGATCGCGGTCGTGACCACGGATCTCAGTGGCTATGCGGCCTACGACCTGGATCGTGATCGCGTATCGTTGGTGCACCGGGACACGGAGACGCTCCGAGTCCGGCTGCGGGAGATCGCGGCGGACTCCGAGGTGCGCGGACAGATGGGCAAGTACGCGCGGGAGTACGCGGTGGAGCGTTTCGCGTGGCCGGATCACGCTTCGAGGCTGATCGAGACCTACCGTTCGGCGATCCGTCCGGGGAAGAGTACTGCCGACCGGGGATGACGAATGAGGACGATGTATCGGCCCGCCGCTGAGACGCTGATGGTCGCTGGGCTGCTGGGCTGGGGCTACGTGGCCCTGGTCGCGGTGCTGCGGCCTGATGTGCTCAGCACGCCGATCTCGACTGTGCTGCCGATACGGCGCGATACGTTCGGGGCGTTGGGGCTGGCGGTGTCGTTCGCGTGTGCGTGCGCGTTGCGTGCTCGGACGGGTACGTTCTGGGTGCGGAGGGCCGGGCGGCCGGATGTGGTGGAGGCCGGGCTGGCGGGGGTTGGCGGGTATGCGTTCTTGGTGTGGGTTTATCTGTGCCTGAATAATCTGTCCCATCCGATGACCACTGGGTATCGGCTCACTCACTTTCTGGAGTATCCGTCGGAGGGGACGACGGCGGTTCTGTGTTTTGTGCTGCTGTCGGTTTGCTTGTTCGGTCTTCGGGTTCGGAAGGCGCGGCATGGCTAGGGGGACCAGGGGGCGGCATCGGCCGGGGGTTGTGGAGTCGGATGGGGGTGCGGAGTTTTCTGACTCTCGGTATCCGGGTGCTGACTATGTGGAGTCGGGGGTGGGGTCGGGTCCGGGGTCGAGGTTGGAGTCCGAGCCTTTTGTTTCTGATCTTGATGCCACGCATGTTGCTTTGATGCGTGTCGGGGATGTGGATTTTGAGGGTGCGGGGGTCGGTGGGAGCACCAGGAGTGCGGGGAGCGTGGGTGCCGGGAGCGTCGATGTCCGCGACGCGGACGCGGGTGTTCGCGAGGCGAGGGCCGATCGGGCGGGTGCGGATCGGGCGGGTGCTGAGCGTGATGGCGCGAAGGCCGAGAGTGGCAACGCCGGCACGAAGATGCTCCGGAACTCGATGTTCCTCATGGTCTCGGCCGGGCTTACCGCCGGCATCGGTTTCATCTTCTGGGCGCTCGTCGCGCACCTCTACAACTCGACCCAGATCGGCCTGGCCACCACGCTGCTGTCGGCGATATCGCTGATCTCGTTCCTGAGCACCTTCGGGTTCGGGGCCACGATGATCCGGTTCCAGGCGCGGGGTGCGGCACGGAACCGGCAGGTGTCGGTGATGCTGGCGCTCGTGGCGGGCGCCAGTTTCGTGCTGGGTACGGGCTATGTCCTGATCGTGAAGCTGATATCTCCGGATCTCGCGTTCGTTCACGACAAGCCTGTCTACGCGGTGGTCCTGATCGGCATCTGCGTGTTCGCCACGGTCAACCTGGTGACGGACTCGGTGTTCATGGCCGCGCGGCGGGCCGAGTACAACACGCTGGTCGACGGGTTCATCCAGAGCCTGGCCAAGCTGGTGATTCCGGCGGCGGTGGTCGGCATGGGCGCCATGGGCATCGTGGCGGCGTCCGGGACCGGGTATGTGGTTGCCACGCTGGCGTCGATCTACTTGATGTATCGGAGGCTGGGGTTCCGCTTCTCGTTCCACTTCGGTGGCACGCGAATACGCGAGACGGCCAGCTACTCGGCCACTACGCACTTCTCGTCGCTGCTCAACCTGATACCGCAGCTGGCGTTGCCGATCATCGTGCTGCGGTGGCTGGGGCCCGACAACGTTACTTACTACTACCTGGGTTCGCAGATCGCGGCGTTGTTGTCGACCGGTTCGTATGCCATCGGGGATGCGCTCTTTTCGGAGGGGGCGCACGACCCCGATCAGCTCCGCAGCTTGATGAAGCGGTCCGCGAAGATCATGACCGCCGTGATGCTGCCGGGCGTCGCGGCGGTGATCCTGGTGCGCAAGCCGCTGCTGAGCTTGTTCGGGGGGAACTACCCGGAGCATGCGCAGGGGTTGTTGACGGTGTTGGCGTTGGGGGCGTTGGCGGTCGCGTTCCACACGTGGGCCAGCAGCGCGCTGCGCATCACGGGGCGGATGAAGCCGCTGCTCGGCAGCAACGTGGTGTATTTGGTGGCGACGCTGGCGTTGGCGCTGGGATTCGCGCACCGGGGGCTGAACTGGGTCGGTTGGGCCTGGGCGCTGGGCAACTTGGCTTCGGGGCTGTTCGCGGTGGCGTTCGTGCCGGGGGCGAAGCCGGTGATGGTCGGCGAGGTCGGCGAGGTCGAGGACGACGAGGGGGTTTACGACGAGGAGGAGCTGGAGGGGGTCGACGACGGTCCGCGGGTTGGGGATTGGGTTCCGGTCGGGGCTGGGGAGAGGGTTGGAGCGGGGGCTGGGGCTGGGGCTGGCGTGCCGCGTAGTGGGCTGCGGGAGCGTCCGCGGGTGCCGGCGCGGCAGAGTCCGTGGGTCGGTGTCGGGGACTCGACCGCGGTTACTGAGCCGATGTTCTTCCCGTGGAATCGGCCGGAGGCGCGGGGGCGGAGCGATCGGTTTGATGCTTATGGGTCGGATGACGATGGGGGCTATGCCACGCCGCGGTTCTATGGGCGGGAGAGTAGTTGGCGGCAGGGGCGTCCTGGGGGCGGCGGGAGTGGTGGCAGTGGTGGCAGTGGTGGAGGCGGTGGAGGCGGCGGTGTTGGCGGGCTGAGGGTGCGGCCGCGGTCGATGCCTCGGGGTGGTGCGCGTGGGGATGTGGGGGCTGGGCTTGGCGCGGGTGTGAGTGGGCCGAGGGGAGAAGGTTCTGGTGCGCAGGCGGGACCGGGCGTGCAGGCTGGACCAAGCGTGCCGGGCAGCCGGGGGGAGCAGGCGGGGCGGGAGTTTGCGGCGGGCGGCCTTGCCGGTTCGCTGTTCCGCGATGAGCCGCCGAGGCGTGTTCAGCCGTCGGCCGCGGATGCGGAGACGGAGATTCTGCGGCCGATTGTGGTGCCTGATTCGTTCTTCCGGCCGGAGCCGGATGAGCGGGAGGGGGAGCGAGGGCGCGAGCGTGAGCGTGAGGCTGAGCGTGAGCGGGGTGGGCAGGGGGAGCCGGGGCGGCGGCGGGCTAAGCCGCCTGGGGTGGATGGGTGATGGACAAGATCAAAGTCAAAAGCTGGGTAAGGCAGGCGCCTCCGGCGAGGGCCTCGGATCCCTCGGGGAACTGGCGCCGGCTCCATAGGGGGGTGGCTGCTAGTCCCTGCGCTGGCGGTTGGTGAGGTGGGGGTTCGTTCCCCTCGGTCCCGTCGTCAGCCCTACGGGTACAGCGCCGCCGCCCGGGTGTCAAGTCCACGCGCTTGCTTTTGAGGTGTTGGCGGCGGTTGCGTACAGCGTGGACTGGACACCCGGTCGGCGGCACTGTAGGCAAAGC